>CAMVDK010000087.1 GCA_947166165.1 uncultured Porphyromonadaceae bacterium | reverse complement strand
CTGCATCAGGCGCGAGGCCTGCTCGTCGGGGCAGTACAGTTCGCCGCACGTTTCCAGTGGCAGCGTGATTTGCTCGGGCTTGAGCGTGGCTGCCTCGCTGCCGATGGCCTCGACAAATGCCTGCACGCGTATGCCTTGACTGGCGAGCAGCTGCAGGGCAATGCCGCCGCCCACCATGCGCGTCACCGTCTCGCGTCCCGAGGCGCGGCCGCCGCCACGGTGGTCGCGAAGGCCGTACTTCATGTGGTAGGTGTAGTCGGCGTGCGAGGGGCGGTAGACGTCGCGCAGCTTGTCGTAGTCCTCGTTGCGCGCGTCGCGGTTGCGGACGATGAAGCCGATGGGAGTGCCCAGTGTGCGGCCGTCGTACAGGCCCGAGAGCACCTCCACACGGTCGGGCTCGGAGCGGGTGGTGGCACCGGGTTTCCCCGCCGGGTGGCGGCGGTCCACGAAGCGCTGCAGGGCATCGAGGTCGATGGCCATGCCTGCCGGCACGCCATCAATCACGCCCCCCATGGCTGGGCCGTGCGACTCGCCGAAACTCGTCAGCCGGAATATATGGCCAAAGGTGTTCATTCACAGTGGTTGTGGGGGTGGGTGATGCGTCGAAATCTCAAACAAGGTCGGCCAGTGTGGCTCCCACGAAGGTCACCAGATCGGTGGGGGATACCTTGAATTGCAGCCCGCGCATGCCGGCGCTCACGAAGATATGGTCGAAGAGCTGGCACGACTGGTGGAAAAAGGTGGGCAGCGGTTTCTTCATGCCCACCGGCGAGCATCCGCCGCGTATGTAGCCCGTTGTGGGTAGCAGTTCCTTCATGGCAATTAGGTCGGCCTTCTTGTTGCCCGACACCTTGGCGGCCTTCTTGAGGTCGACCTCGGCGTTGCCCGGCACCACACACACGAAAAGCCCCGTGCGGTCGCCGCGCAGCACCAGCGTCTTGAACACCTGGTTGATGTCCTCGCCCAGCGAGGCGGCCACATGACCCGCGTCGAGGTTGTTCTCGTCGACCGCATAAGCCACTAGCTCGTAGGGCACTTGCGCCTGATCGAGCAGGCGGGCGGCGTTGGTCTTTTGTTGCTTTTTCATTTTTTTAAATGTGTAACGAGGGCAAAATTACAGAATGTTCTTTACCTTTGCAAATAAAATCAAGAAAGGTATGAAAAAAATTCTGCTATGCGCCATGTTGGCGCTCACCTGCTTCTGCTATGCGCAGGCTCAATTCTTTGGTGTCGACCCCGAGAAACTCGGCAATCTGATGTCGGGCCTCACGCGTTTGCCCTACGACAATGCCCGCATGCTCATGAGCCAGACTTTCAAAGCCCTGGAGAGCGACGCCAAGGGCTATCGCAAGGCGGTGGAGATGCTCGACCGTCTGGGCGACCCCACCGACTCCATCCACAACGAGGTGCTCTACATGGAGGGGCTCAAAACCGTGACCAGCTCCTTCGTGCTCTCCAACAGTGAGAAGGACCGCCCGAAATTCTTGCTTCAGATGGCGCAGAAGAATGCCATAGGCGCCCCTGCCACCGACCTCACGCTCGCCACAGCCGACGGCAAGACCGCGCAGCTGCTCGGCGGCCAGGTGCCCACCCTCGTGTTTTTCAACGACCTGAACTGCGACGCCTGCGCCAAGGCCCGTGAGGCACTTGCCGCGTCGGCCACGTTGAGCGACTATGTGGGCAAGGGGCTGCTGCGCGTGGTGGCCGTCTACACCGGCAAGAGCGAAAAGGATTTCAAAAAGGCCGCTTATCCCGCCTGGGTGACAAGCACATGGGACAAGACCCAGCAAATCGAGCAGGCCGACGCCTATATCCTCAACACCACGCCTCTGTTCTATCTGCTCAACGGCGACAGGTGCGTGCTGGTCAAGAACGAGCCCAGCCTCAAGCGTGTGGAGAGCGCCCTGGCAAAGATGATGCTCAGCAGCGACCGCACCACACCGGCACTCGTCAAGCAGCTGTTCAACAACTGACCTGCCTATAAACATTCTGCAACGCATTGGCTGGAGAGCTTTGGGACCATCAGTGGTCGAAGCTCTCCAGTTATTTTGTTCTTGTGACATCTTGTGAATCCGGACGGTAGAGTTCAGCCGTTGTAGGTGAGCAGGAGGTAGTTTGTGGAGCCGGGTTGGACTCGGAAGGCATCGGCTGCTCGGACTCCGATGGCCCAGATGATTTGTCCGTCGGCCACGAGCATTCGTGCGGCGCGCTTCTGCTCGCGGGTGTAGCGGGCATTGGTGAGGATGTCGCTCACCAGTCGGCGGCCTGTCATGCCGAAGGGGCGCATGCGGTCGCCACGCGCCCACGGCCTGACGGTGAGCTGCTTGCACTGGAGCAGTTCGCATGAAAAGGCCACGCGGCGGCGGCCGTCGCACATCGACGGAGTGAACGGCTCGAGGGCGTACTCGATGCTCAGGTCGATGTCGAGGTTGGAGGTGTTGAACTCATCGATCGGCTGCTCGCCTAGGGTCGGGGCGGCGAGAGGCTCAATGAGGGCCGCGCCGGAGTCGTCGAGCAATGTGAGGGCGTGGGTCTTTGAGCGGAACACGGGTTTTCCCGAGGGGCGGCTGCGCAGGCACTGCTCCATCTGGGCGCACTGGGCCATGGAGAAGCCGTAGTCCTTGAGCAGCTCGTGGAGGAGGTATTGCGTGAGTGCCGGTTGCTGGAGCAGGGGGGCAAGTTGGAACCCACCGGGGGCGTGGGTCTGGGCGATGACTTGCTCTTTCCACTGGTCGAAGACGAGGGCCGCGCCACCCAGATGACGCAGGGTGGTGGTGAGCGCCCGTCGGGCGTCGGGAAATTCGCGCTCGATGGCGGGCAGCACGATGTTGCGGATGCGGTTGCGGGCGTAGTGGCTCTCGAGGTTGGTGCTGTCGGTGACGTAGGGCTGGTGGCAGTCGGCAAGATAAGCCTCCACGTCGCCGCGCGAGACGCACAGGAACGGCCGCACCACATGGCCGCGCTTGGGGCGCATGCCGGCGAGGCCATCGATGCCGGTGCCGCGCAGCAGGTTGAGCAGCATGGTCTCGATGTTGTCGTCGTGGTGGTGCGCCACGGCGATGGCCTGGCAGTGGGTCTGGAGGCGAAGTTCGTCGAACCAGCGGTAGCGCAGCGCGCGGCAGGCCATCTCGACTGATGCATGATGCTGCCGCTGGTAGAGCACCACATCGAAGTCCTCAACATGTAGCGTCACGTCAAGTCGCTGACAGAGCTCGCGCACGAAGCACTCGTCGCGCATCGACTCCAGGCCACGGAGATGGAAGTTGCAGTGAGCCGCTTGGCAGGTGTAGCCCAGCTGGCGCAGCGCGAGCAGCAGGGCCACGGAGTCGGCCCCGCCACTCAGGGCCACGAGCACCGAGTCGCTCCGGTTGAGCAGTGCGTGGGCCTCGATGAAGGCCTGCACATGGTGGATGAATTCGCAGGTTGGCATTGTGGTGAATGTGTGCTGCACGGACGGCTGTCGGGCGGTGGGGGTGGGCGATGCGACAGCTCAGTTCAGTTTATCAACTTCGGCCGCAGCGTCTTTGAGATTGAACTCCTCGGGGTTGAAGGTGTAGCCGAGCCATTGTTTGAATTCGTGGGCCTGTTCGCTTCGCGGATTCTTGACGGCGTGGCACAGGTCCTTGTAGCCCCACACTCCGCCCACATCGTCGGGCGGACAGGCGCGCGCACCGTGGATGAGCTTCACCACATGAGGCTCGCCGGGAGCGTACTCGCGCGTGCCGGTCACCGTGACGCGGTGTTCCCAGCCGTCGCCTAAGTCATATTCAAGAGTGGTCCATGAGCGTCGGCGGGCCAGCAGGTGGCTGGCACTGTAGAGGCGCATGTCTTCAATGTCGAGGTCGAAAGAGCTGTGGTATTCAAAGGGAATGCGGTAGCACACACGACCTTTCACAAATTGATACATATGACTGCCGTTCCAGCCCATGGCGATGAGTATCAAACGGGCCAGCGAGTCGAGGCTGATGTTGGAGGGCACCACGATGCGCCGCCAGATGCCAGGCTCGATGTGGTTGAGCTTCACGTCGAGAATCAGTTCTTGCACCTTGTCGGCGGGCAGATACTTGACCTGAGCGAAGAAATCGATTTCCTCTTCGGCTTCGGCTCCGTCGTCATCACTATCGTCGTCAAAGTTTAAGTTGGATAGTTGCATCAGCGCAAATTCGCGCATGTTGTCAAACTCCAATTCAGTGTCTGAGTAGGTGAAGTTCTTGTCTTTGATGGCTTTGATGATTTGCTTTTCGTCGCCCAGCGTGAGGCTGTGGAATCCCGGGATGGTTTTGAACAGCACCTCGAGCTGTGGCAGCAGTTCGGTGGCGTGGATGGTGGCCATCACGGTGCAGGCGCTGTCGAGCATCGTGAAATCTGTGATTCCTTTCTCTTTTTTGATTTTTGAGATGTGTTGCAACAGCAACGATGCCCAGGTGGCCACCTCCATGCGTCGCTCGGGATGCGCTGCGGCAATCCTGGTCACGACGTCGGCTGTTAAAACGCGCATCGTGTTCACCAGCCGGTTGTCGCACGCCACATCGAGCAAGGGAGCCAGCGATTTGGGGTAGAGGTGGAGCAGCAGCGTGGTCAAGGGCGAGATGAGCAATCCTGTGTAGCAGGAGTGGAAAATGGCGTCTTGCCGGACAAGTTCAAGCACAGCCGGCACGCACTCTTCGAGCGAGAACTGCTCCATGGCCACCATGACGAAGGTCAGCTCCAGCACTTCGGCATCATCGATGTCGTCGTCTTCCTGGTCGTTGATGCGGTGATAGGAGTCGAGCAGGTGATACACGTCGTTGGTCAGCTCGCGGGCCAGCTCTTCGCGCGGCAACGCCTTGCAGCCTTCCAGAAACTCGTCGAGCATGCGCTCGTCGGGTGCCTGTTCGATGTCTTGGTTGTAGATTCGTTCGTGGAGCTCGTTGTTGAGTCGCTGGATGAGTTGGCCACGGGGCTTGGTCAGACGGCTATAGTCGGGGTGCGGATAGTAATAGTTGTGGTTGGCCATGAGTTGCAGCAAGTCGGGGCTCTCGCTCACCGACATGAGCATGCTCATGAGCTGCGCCTGTTCGTCCTCGTTCATGTTTTCGAGAACTCCCTCAAGATAGGCGTCAAGGTTTGGTTCGGATTTCTTTCCCATAACGATAGTGATGCTAGATAGTGGATGTGTAGATGCGTCAAAGTGGGTTCTATAAATTGCTTAGGCGGCCAAAACCATTCATTACTTTTTTGCAATTTATAGAACCCACCTCAAGTTCAGCAGCCCGTCAGCCGTGTTTTGGCTTGGCGGTATCCGTCAAGCAGCTCGTCGAACACTTGCTGCACCGTGGGCGGCTCGCTACCCTTGAGCAGGCTGGCCACTTGGCCGATTTCGAGCTCGCCGTGCTCGAGGTCGCCCTCAAAGATGCCCAAGCGCGACTTGCCGGTGCCGATGATGCCGAGCAGTTCGTCGGCCGAGGCTCCCGCGTTTTCGGCCTGCTCGATGGCGTCGAAGAAGCCGCCGCGCACCAGTCGGGTGGGGGAGAGCTTGCGCAGCAGCAACTTGGTGTCGCCCTCGTCGAGCGCGAGGCAGCGCTGCTTGAAGGCTTCGTGGGCGCTGCTCTCGGCGGTGAGCGCGAAGCGGGTGCCCATCTGCACGCCCTCGGCCCCCAGCGCCTCGACGGCCAGCATGGCCTCGCCGGTGGCAATGCCGCCGGCGGCGATGAGCGGCAGGCTTGTGGCGCGGCGCACGGCGGGAATCAGGCACAGCGTGGTGGTCTCCTCGCGGCCGTTGTGGCCCCCGGCCTCAAAGCCTTCGGCCACCACGGCGTCGACACCGGCCTGCTCGCACTTGGTGGCAAACGTGCTCGAGGCCACCACATGCGCCACCTTGATGCCGCGCTCGTGCAGCCAGGCGGTCCACTTCTTGGGGCTGCCCGCGCTGGTGAACACCACAGGCACATGCTCCTCGGCGATGACTTGCATCAGCTCCGGTGCGTCGGGCTTCATCAGCGGCACGTTCACGCCAAAGGGTTTGCCCGTGGCCTGACGGCACTTGACGATGTGCTCGCGCAGCACCTCGGCAGTCATCGACCCGGCGCCCAGCAGACCCAGTCCGCCGGCTTCGCTCACGGCACTGGCCAAACGCCAGCCACTGCACCACACCATGCCGCCGGCCACGATGGGATGCTCAATTCCAAATAGTTGAGTGATTCGGTTGCTCATTTGTTTTGCTTTTTATTGTGCAAAGTTATAAAATAATGTGGAAAGCGCAATGCGCAGTGGCGATTATTTAGTAACTTTGCAGCCGAATGTGTAAACAATAATCATCAATACAGAATATGAAAAAGTTATTTTACGCGCTGGCAGCGGCATTGCTGTTGCTGGCTTCGTGCACCGAGAGCGGAGGGAAGTATAAAGTGGTGGTCACCGTGGCAGGCGATGTGGCCGAAGGCGACACCGTGCTGCTGACCAGCTACGACAGTGGCGACACGGTGGCTTCGGCCGTGGTGAGCAACCGCGCCGCCGTGCTCGAAGGCTCGACGGCAGAATCGTTCATGGCGCGCCTGCTGGTAGGCGGCAAGCGGGTGGGCTTTGTCGTGGAGCCGGGCGAAATCAGCATCACCAGCGAAGGCGTGGCGGGCGGCTCGCCGCTCAACGACTGCCTCAATGCCATCGAGGCCAGGCTCGACAGCGCCGGCGACGAGCAGCAGGAGATGGCCATCTTCCGCGAGGCTTACGAAGCCAACCGCGACAATGGCATCGGCCCCTGGGCGTTCAACTACTACTTGATGTACAACCAGTTCACCGTGGCGCAGATCGACTCGCTGCTCGCCGCCGCCCCCAAGGGCTACGACAAACTTGTGCGCGTGCAGAAGGCCAGGCAAGCCGCCAAGCAGCTCGAGGTGACGGCCGTGGGGCAGAAGTTTGCCGACTTCGCCGCCCCCGACGGGCAGAAGCTCAGCGACTATGCCGGGCGCGGGAAATACACCCTGGTCGACTTCTGGTCCAGCTGGTGTGGGCCCTGCCGGCGCGAGATTCCAAATATCAAGGCCCTCTACGACAAGTATAAGGACAAGATGAACTTTGTGGGCATCGCCGTGTGGGACGACCCGGCCGACACAAAGCAGGCCATCCAGCAGCTCGGCATCGTGTGGCAGGTGCTCGAGGGTGGCAAGAACTGGAAGGAACCCACCGACCTTTACGGCATCAGCGGCATCCCGCACATCATGCTCATCGACCCCGAGGGCGTGATCGTGGCCCGGGGTCTCGAAGGCGAGGCCATGAAGAAGGCCGTCGACGATGTCATGAAGTGAACCATCCGTACCGGCAACCAACAGACAATCCATCATTATGAGCAGACTTCTTCTGGCCGTCATGGCCATAGCGGCCCTGAGTGCCAGTGCGCAAGTGAATCTGGGCAAAGCCGTCGACTATGTGAAAGACCACTTCACCGTCAGCGGCTACGCTCAGGTAGGCTGGGACTACAACAGCGAGAGCGAACCGAACAACGAGTTCAGCTTGCGGCGCATCATCCTTTTTGCCGATTACCGCATCAACGACCACTGGAACGCATTCATCATGACCGACTTCAAGGCCCTGTCGCTGCATGAGTATTGGGTCAACTACCGTGTGGCCCCGTGGATGAACTGGAAACTCGGTCAGTTCAAGACTCCCTTCTCGCTCGAGAACCCCATCTCGCCGTCGGTGATGGAGATGATCACGCAGATGTCGGCTCCCGGAAAGTGGATGATAGCCGGTGGCAGCCCCTACATGATGCCCGGAGGCGCAGGCCGCGACCTGGGGCTCACCGTCTACGGCGACGTGGGGCGCTGGCTCACCTACGACCTGGCGGTGATGAACGGCGCCGGGCGCAACCGTGGCGACGACAACTCGTGGAAGGACTTCGTGGCGCGGCTCACTTTCCACCCCGTCAAGCAGCTTGACGTCAGCGGCTCGGTGGTTCTGGGCAAGGGTGCCTGTGCCAGCCTGGCCGACCACCTGGTCGGCGCCACGCCCCTCACCGGCAACTACAAGCGCAACCGCTTTGCCGCCGGATTCCGGCTCACCACCGCCCCCTTCAACCTGCGTGCCGAATGGATGTGGGGCAAGGACGGAGACAAGGACAGCAACGGCGGCTATGCCACCGCACAGGTCAGCAACGTGGGGGTCAAGGGCCTCGACCTCGTGGCCTCGGCCGACTACCTCGACGCCGACTATGTTAAGTACTCCACCTATCAAGCCGGTGTGCAATACTGGTTCTACAAGAAGTGCCGTGTGCAGCTGGGCTACATGTATTCCGACAACCACGACCTGGGTCCCAACAGCCACTCCGTGCTCACGCAGGTGCAAGTGGGCTTCTGACCGCCTCAATCATCAACCACAACACCCATCCAATGAAAATGACACGAAACATAGCCAAAATCGCCCTCTTGCTGTTTACGTTTGCAATCAGCCCTTCCGTGCTTGCGCAGGACCATCCCACCAGCGAGCGTGAGTACGACGAGAGCATCCGCCGCCCCATCCGCCGGCTGCATCCCGAGCGTGAACGCGAGAAGGCCCTCAAGGAGTACCAGCGTCAGCAGGCCGCCAAGGCCGCCGCCGACCCCTGGGCCGATTCGGGCTCCAACGACGCCGACAAGCCCAAGAAGGCCGACGGACGGAAGGTGGTGCGCCGCACCACGCAGCAGCCCGCGGCCAGCGACAATGCCGACAAGGCTCTGCTCAACGAGCTGCTCAGCAAGGACTACTCGCTGGTGCAAATCGTGCCCGACGCCGCCAAACCGTATGTGTGGATCGACGAGCCTGTCGAAGCCACCGAACCCGACTTGCTCAAGCACGTCGACCGCTCGGCGCAAGGGGCCGCTGTGCGCTATATGCCTCGTGGCGCCACGATGGACAACACCAAGAACGCCTTCTACCTCTACTTCGACGAGCGCACCGAGCCAGGACCGCTGCACTTGCGCGTGCAGTACTATGCCGACGACCCGCTCAACTACAACCGCATCGACTTCAACATCGACGGCTTCGAGTACACCTTCACACCGGCCAACAAGCACAACGGACGCGTGCACGGTCGCATGATTTGGGAAAACAGCGACGACACCATGGACCTGGACGACAAAGACTTGCTCTATGCCCTCACCCACGGACAGTGGGTGAGCATCTCGCTTGTGGGGCACGACGGCATCAACCACGTCAAAATCCTCTCCGACGAGCAGCTGCAGGCACTGCGAAGCGTGCTTCAGCTCTATTTGCTGCGCGGAGGCAGCATATAGGGCCAGCACCGGCGGCAGTCCGGCAAAGATGCAAAACAATCCATCGGCAGTATCAAGCGCAATCTTGACGCTGCCGATGGATTGTTTTGCTCAGGTTTTATGAGGCGGTTGGCGTGCCGTCAGAAAATCTTGTAGGCGAGGCGGATTTGTATCATGGGGTAGGCGCTGAACCACGACACAAAGTGCGTGATGCCCGACTCCTTCGAAGTCGATTTGATTTTCTTGCCGTTGTTGAGCACAAACTTGGGTGAGCCCCAGAACAGCAGGCCGGCATCGACGGCAACGCTCAAGCGGTGGTGCTGCGCCATGCTTTGCCCGAAGCCGATGCCCAGATAGGGCTTCACTGCCCAGGTGCGCATCTTCACGTCGATGTTGTAGTTCTCGTCGGCGGTGAACACATAGTCGCCAAACTTGAGTCCCACCGCCGGATAATTGGTGTGGAACATGGTGTTGTAGTCCTGCACCTTTTCGTTGGCATCGTAGAGCGATTGCAGCGCCCCGTCGTTGGTGTTGCGGAAATGCAGGAAGGTGCGGTTGCCGGCAAAGACTCCGGCGGCAAAATAGAACGGTGTGGGGAAGGGGTGCACCTCGGCCATGACGAAGGCGTTCCAGAAGCGCGGCTTGATGGCGAGTTCCACCTTGTCGACCATCTTTGCCTGCTTGACGGCGTCGTCCTCAACGAGCTGCGGCTGCGTGATGTCGCTCGCGGTGTTGATGGCTTTGAACTTGATGTCGCCCAGGCCATTGCCCACAAAGCCGGCACGCAGGGTGACGATGCGGTGCAAGGGCATCGCCACATCTAAACCCGTGCCGCCCAAGCCCGTCTGCAGTCCTACTGACAGGTGGTTCAACATGCCGTTCTCGCTGTGAAGTTTCAGGTTGTTGTTCTCCTGTGCCATTGTGGCCAGTGCCGAGAGCGCAATCAACGCGGTTGCCACTGCCACGCGGCAAATGTGTGAAATGAAATGACTAATCTGTTTCATAACGATTACAAGCATATTGATTATTTAAAGAATTTTTTGTTCGACATGACCAGCAGGTTGGTGAGCGACTGGCTGCGCGGATAGAAGCCATAGAGGTAGTCGCTGGTGTAGGGCGTGCCGCCGTTGATGATGCAATGCACGTAGTCGTGGCACGACATGTCGATGGGCATGATGCCCACCGTGCCCTCGTTGGAGAGCAGCTCTTCAATCACCTTGGGGTGCAGGTTCGATGCATTGGTGATGTAGCCTCGCGCCGAGACCTCGGTATAGGCCGAGCAGTGGTTCACAATCCAGATGTTCTCGTCGCTTGCCGTGGCCTCGCGCGCGCTCTTCATCATGGCCAGCACGGTGGCGATTTTGGTGGCCAAGCGCTTTTCGCTTGTTGTCTTGTAGTAGTCCTGCTTGTAGAGCGTGGCCTTGATGCTCGGGTCTTCCATGTTGTAGATGGCGCAGCTGCGCTGCTGCTCGGGGTGCACTTCTTCATCCACGTCGGGGTCCTCGTCGGGCCAGTCGCAATAGCACACGGGATAGTGGAACGACGAGTTGACCGGGCGCAGGTCGTAGCGGCTGAGCCACAGAATCTTGCCTCGCATCTCGCCCACAGTGATGTCGGGACGCCAGCTCTCCACAAACAGTCCTTTGTACTTGGGCATCGAGAGCACCTTGTTGAGCAGAATGGACCAGTTTTGCTGGCTCTCCATGCCATTGTCGGCTTGGATTTTCACGATGAAGAACTCCGTGGGGTGCGACTTGAGGAACTGCTGCATCCAGTCAATCGACTCTTCGAACGAAACATTCACCTCGGTGAAGCCGTGCGCCAGACGCAGGATTTGACGGTCTGCGGGCTGCTTGGCCAGGGTGTCGATGGCCACCACGGGGCGGAAATCGAAGAAGCGGATGCCATTCGACATCTGCTCGTCGAAGGTGGACACCTGGCTGATGGCCATGATGTTGGAAAAGTACTTGATAATTGGGGTGTAGAAGCCCATGCCGGTC
>CAMVDK010000086.1 GCA_947166165.1 uncultured Porphyromonadaceae bacterium | reverse complement strand
CTTTCGCGCCCTTGTAGTTGCCGGTGGTGTAGAGATACTGGGTGTAGATCTCGTTGGTGGCCGGATCGTGAAGAAACTGCTCGAGCAGCACGCCGAAGAGTTCGTCGACGCGTTGCGTGGTGTCGTTCGCGCTGATGTGCTCGCGGATGTAGCTGGTCAGCAGCCCCAGCTTGTCGTCCAGGTCAAGGTTGTCGGTGGTGAGCGCATGGCGAATCTGCTGGTCGTAGGCCGCCGAGTCGCCCGCCTCGCGGTAGAACTGCGCCTTGGCCAGATAGGTGTAGCCGTTGCTCGGTTCAGCCTCCTGGGCCACATTCAGGTAGTGCAAGGCGCTGTCGGGCATGCCGAACTGTTGCATCACGCCGGCCATGCCCATGTTGTACTGTGCGCTGCGTGGCGCCGAGGCGAGCAGGCGGCGCATCTCGGCGATGGAGTTGGCCGTGTCGTTCAGTTCGATGTAATTGCTGATTTTCTTGCTCGTCAGTGCGAACGACTGGCCGTGGTGCAGCTCGATGGTGTCGAGCGTAGCAATGGCCTTCGCATAGTCGCCCGTGCGCGTGTAGGCCTCGGCCAGGCGGGCCTGCAACTCGAGCTTGCCCGGGTTGCTCTGGCACAGCCGCTGGATGGCCTCCAGCCCCTGGTCGGGGTGGCCGAGCATCATGCAGGCATCGCTGTAGAAAGTGGTCTCGTAGACATCGTCGGGCCGCGCGTCGAAGTGCTTGCGCAGCAGAGCCAGGCCGCGTTCATACTGCTCGCGGCTGCGTCCGCGCATGCTGAGCAGGCTGTGACCCAGGTAGAAAGCCGCTGTGGTGTTGGTCGTGTCGGTCTCGTAGGCCCGGCGCACCAGTTCGAAGTAAGCGTCGCTCACCTCGCGCGACTTCCAGTTCTGGGCCTCCAGGAACATATAGCTCGCCTTGCGACGGTCGGCATCGCCGATGCCGCCGCGTTCGCCGCCCATCACCATCACCGGCAGCACCACCGCCACCACAATCACCCAGGGCAAAAGGTTGTGAAACTTCAATCCGTTCATTCAAAAAAACATTAGCAGAGTCCAAGACTCTTTCAATACAAAAACGTGGAATCAGCTCAATTCGTGCAATCAGCATTCCGCGCAGTTTTTCAATGCGAATTTGGCGAATGATACGAATTTCGCTAATTATTCTATATAACAACAAATTAAACAAATTGAACAAATTACTAACCGAGTCAAGCATTCGTTTCATTTGTTGTTTTTTTATATCTTTAGCCTGAAGCGACAGCACTCACTATTTATTTGCCAAGCATGATGTTGATCACGGTGTTCAAGTCATCAATATCCACATTGTTGTTGCCATCGACATCAGCGTCAGGCCAGTCGGCAAGCGAGGCCTTGTCGAGCATGATGTTGATGATGAGGTTCAGGTCATCAACGTCTACATTGCCATCGCCGTTCACATCTCCGTTTCGAAGTTCGGCTACCGTCACCAAGCAGATGGCGGGTGCGGCATTGTTCTTGGAATCGGCAACCGTGATGGTGGCCGTGCCGAGGTTCACCCCCACCACTTGAACCTTTTTTACGCCATCGATAGTCACCACGCGAACAATGGCCACATCGGTATCGCTTGAAGACGCCACGATGTCGGTCTTAGCAGAGTCATACTTTGGCGTAATGGTAAGTATTTTGTTGGGGGCGATGGTTGCCTTCGTCACATCAAGAATGATACCGGGATTTGAACCGATATGGCACGACGCATATACGGCTGGATTGGATGACAGGTACGCAAAGATGTCGCACTCGCCGCTGGAAACTGATGTCACCAAGCCATTATCGTCAACTTTTGCCACCTTGGGATTCGACGAGCACCACGCGATATCATTCGACAGATTGGAGGGGGTGACAGAGGCTTTCAACTGCAATGTCTGCGAAACAATTAAGTCGGCCTCCGTTTGGTCTATGGCCATCTTTTCTTTGATGTCATTCACAATGTTGCCGAAATTGGTCCAATAAGGAGCGGTGAAATAGGCTACAGTAGATTCCGAGGGAACGTGCAACGCGGCTTGATAGTTAGCAAAGGTGTTTTCCGCGCAGGTTGGCGGTACTTGTGCATAACTGTTCAGCACATCCGTATTGAAGCCCAGGTCGCCCAGCTCAGTAATACCGCTGCCCACATTCAGCGTCTTGAATTGGGAGATGCTAATACCTATACCTTCTGGCCAATTATTCCAAGCACCATTTCCTGACAACGTCAACGAATTCAGCCCGCTGCAACCAGAGAAGGCATCCTGAACGATCTCAGTCACTGAGTTGGGGATAGTCAGCGAACCTGTGAAACCGCTGCAACCAGAGAAGGCACCGGGGCCAATTATTGTCACGGAGTTGGGGATAGTCAGCGAACCTGTGAATCCGCTGCAACCAAAGAAGGTATCGAGGCAAATCTCTGTTACGGAGTTAGGGATGCTCAGCGTGCCAGTGAAGCCGCTGCAACGAGAGAAGGCTCCGATACCAATTTCTCTCACGGAGTTGGGGATGTTCAGTGAGCCGGTGAAGCCGCTGCAACCAAGGAAGGCAGTGCTGCCGATGGTTGTTACGGAGTTTGGTATGTTCAGCGAGCCAGTGAAGCCGCTGCAACCAGCGAAGGCAGACTCGCCGATGGTCGTTACGGAGTTTGGGATGTTTAGCGAGCCAGTGAAACCGCTGCAACGCTCGAAGGCACTTCCAGCAATACCTTTGATACCATCTCGGATTGTCAGTATGGAACCATCGGGCACTGTACCTTTATATTTGTATGCTACGTTTCCGACGTAAACTATACCATCGGGTTGATTGTTGTACCATTCTGTTCCAGAAAACGCATCGCCGCCTATGTCAGCAAGGTCAGAGGAAACTGTGATATCCGTTATGCCGCTGCAACCATGGAAGGCATAGTTGGCGATGGAGGTCACGGAGTTGGGGATGGTCAGCGAGCCAGTGAAGCCGCTGCAATTACGGAAGGCATACTCGCCGATGTCGGTCACGGAGTTGGGGATGGTCAGCGAGCCGGTGAAGCCGCTGCAATCGGCGAAGGCCGCGCCGCCGATGGATGTCACGGACTCGGGTATGGTCAGCGAGCCGGTGAAGCCGCTGCAATTACGGAAGGCACCGCCGCCGATGGAAGTCACGGAGTTGGGGATGGTCAGCGCGCCGGTGAAGCCGCTGCAACCCTGGAAGGCCCTGTAGCCGATGGCGGTCACGGAGTAGGTTTTGCCGTTATGGGTCACCGAACTCGGGATGGTCAGTGAGCCGCTGGCGTTGGAGTAGGATGTAAATACATTGTTATAATCCGGTTCCTGCTCATACGTCACCGTGACCGACGTGCCGTTGGAGTTGATGTTGTAGGCGATGCCGCCTGCCATGAAGTCGTAGGCTGCCGCCGGCAGGGCGGTGGCACTGACAATGAGCAGGAGCAACAGGCGGCTCAATATGTGGGACATTCTTTTCATCATTACATCGTTTTTAAAATTATTAATCACAACAAATAATCAATAAAGTTGAAAAAATATTTTGAAATCAAATCAAACAAATTACAGACCATATTCGCAAAATTAGTAAAATTCGTGTAATTCGCATTCGAAACAATCTCTCTCAATGCGAATTTTGCTAATTATACGAATTACGCTAATTTTTATAACAACAAATTAAACAAATTGCTAACCGAGTCAAGGATTCGTTTCATTTGTTGTTTTTTATATTTATCAGTTGGATTAGTTTCAGTTTTTTGTAAATCAGTTCAATAGTGCTATCAATTTATTATAACAGCCATTCGAAATTCTCATTCGTTTTCCGCGCTCGCGGGTGATAATGCCATTCTCTTCACAATCTTCAATCGCATCTCGTGGAATGCAGCAGGCATCAGCAATATTGAAGTCGGAATTAGTGGCTCAAAGGGTCGAGCGTGTATGCCAATTCGGGCTTATTTGGCCCGGCGGTGTTGAAGTATCGTTCCATTGCGAGGGTTTGGTTAAATGCTGTATAGATTAGGATGGCCGTTGTCAGTTGGTGCCGGTGTGGCCGAAGCCGCCGGTGCCGCGCGTGGTGTCGTCGAGGGTGTCGACGGGCCGCCAGGTCACTGTCTCGTGGCGGGCGACCACCATCTGGCAGATGCGTTCGCCGTCGGCGATGGTCTGCGGCTCATTGCTCAGATTGACCACAATCACGCCCACTTCGCCACGGTAGTCGGCGTCGATGGTGCCCGGGGTGTTGAGCACCGTCAGGCCGCGCTTCAGGGCCAGCCCGCTGCGGGGGCGTATCTGGCACTCGTAGCCTTCGGGCAGGGCGATGTGGATACCCGTGTGCACGAGGGCGCGTTCGAGCGGCTGCAGGGTGAGCGGCTCGGGCAGCCAGGCGCGCAGGTCCATGCCGGCGCTCAGCGCGGTGCTGTAGGACGGCAGCGGGTGAGGGCTGTGGTTCACGATTTTCACTTCGATATGGCTCATTTCAAGGTGGATTCTACAGGTCAATAAAAACGGGTGATGGGCCGATGTTTTGTTTCAAACCACAAAGTTACTCAGTTTTTTTGAATTACGCGTCGGCTATGCGGTGCAAATTTTGAGCTTCCGGTTTTAAAACGGCGTAACCATGGCAAGTGCCCCGCATTGCCGCCGTGTGGCAGGGGCAATGCGGGGCACTCGCTCATGATTGTTGGTCAGGTGGCTTGGCTAAGCCCACCGGGCTGGCTTCAAGCCTTGTTGAGCATGATGTTGATCACCACGTTCAAGTCGTCGATGTCGATCACTCCGCTGGCGTCGATGTCGGCATTGCCGGGATAGTCGGAGGGCACAGCCTTGCGCAGCAGGATGTTGATGATGGCGTTGCAGTCGTCGATGTCGATGGTGCCGTCGCGGGTCACGTCGCCGGGAATCATCACGCGGTCGTAGTGGGCGTAGATGGGGGTGAGCTCGATGGTGCGCTCCACGGCCTCGAGGCCCTTGGTGGGCTCGAAGCGGATTTCCTTGAGCAGGAGGGGATAGGTGCTCACCTTGTCGGTGCCGCCCAGGGTGGCGAGGTCCATCTTCACGGTGTGCCATTCGCCGGCAGCGAAGCCGCCCTCGGGTGCGTTGACCATGTTGTTGGTCTTGGGGAAGTTGAGGTTGCGCACGTCCATCTGCATGCGGTCGATGGGCACATCGCTCTTGAAGGCGAAGGCGATGGTGTCGGGCAGGCCGTAGAAGGTGAGTTCCTTCTGCAGGGCGATGTAGGGCGCGCGTGCTGAGCCATAGGTGTAGGTGAGCGTGCCGTCGTCGGTGAGGGTGAAGTTCTTGTGGCCGGTGCCTTTCACGGTCCATCCGGCCCAGTCGTGATATTTGTAGGGCGTGTCGCTGATTTCTACGCTCACCATCGTGCTGTCCTTCAATTCGCCGATTTGGCAGTTGAGCAGCGTCTGGCCATTGGCCGTGCCGCGCAGGGTGCCGTTGTTGATGCTGGCCACGGTGGAGTCGGTCAGCCACCATTGCAGCGAGGCGGGATCGTAGAAGAAGGTCTCGCCGTTGACAGCGGCAATCACCTCGACGGGGTAGTCGCGGTCGTCGATCACCAGGGTAGGCTTGATTTTGATGGCTGGCGTGGCCTCCTGGGTGATGATCTTGATTTGGGTGCTGATGCTGTCGAGGGTGGCGGTGATGTAGCTCTGCTGCGCCACGCCGCTGGCGTAGAAGGTCTGCCCGTCGCAGCGGCCGGTGATGCTGTCGCACGACAGGGTGAAGCCCTTCACGTCGTGGTCAACAATCTCGCCACGGGCGTTGTAGCCCCAAATCACGGGGGTGTAGGACGAGTAGACGGGCATCTTTTTCTGATAGTCGGCGAAGGCGATCGAGGCAATCTGGTTGTCCTCCTCGCCTACGGCCTCCATCATCCATCCGCACGACACCTTGCGGGCGTTGTACTCCATGCTGGTGTTGGCATAGTCGCCGTCTACAAACATGAGTGCCGAGCCGCCGGCATCGAAGTTCACCACGTCGGTCACATCGGGGCACAGCCCCTTGAGCACCTGGCACATCTGCGCTGTGGTGGCACCCACCGAGCGGCCGTAGTCGGGGCTGAGCGATTTGTCGATGACGATGAAGTAGACCTTTGTGCCTTCGGCGTTGGTGGCATAGGCCGTGCGCGAGTAGATGGAGGTGTTGTAACTCTCGTTGTAGTTGCGCGGGGTGAGTTCGCCGTTGGTCATCACGGTGGCATTGCCTTCTACCAGGTTCTCCACCTTCGGGTAGACGGTGTTGCCGGCGGCGTCGGTCATGCTCCACTCTACGGTGATGACCAGTTCGTCGCCTTTTTGCACCGGCGACATGAGCTCTTTGCTGGCGCCGGTGCAGGTGAGGCAGGCGTCAAAGCCGTTGCCGCCGCCGAGCGCCGAGCGGTCCTTTCCAGTCAGCACTCTGGCCACCTCGAAGTGCATCTCCTGGCCCACACGCCAGTCTTCGCCCTCTTTGAAGCGGAGGAAGTAGTTGTCGCTTTCGTTGTCGCCGGTGGTGTTGAAGCTGGTCCAGTTGTTGGCAAAAGCGCGCGACACGCCGTAGGCTTCGTTGTAGAGGCACATCTCGCCGGTCACGGCACGGCGGTTCACGTTCTGGAACTCCTGCGGAGCACCGTCGCGCACGGCCGGATGGCTCACGGTGCCTTTCCATCGGGTGGGACCCATATACACACGTCCGCTGCGGTCGACCACTGCCGAGCCGGTGCTCCAGGGGCCGTTGTTCCACTGGTCGTAGGTGCAGTTGGGGTTCACAATCACCGTGTCGTTGCGCACCACGCCGCCCAGCGGGAAGTCGAGCTGGAAGCTCGCCCAGGGCTGGCTGGTGCTCACCACCCAGAAGTTGCCGTTCACCAGCACGATGGGGCGCTTGGTGGCTGTGCGGTTACGCACTGCGGCCTCTTCGAGCGCCTCGAGCTGACCCAGACGGCCGCGCGAGAAGGTGCTCTCGATGCGGTTGTTGGGGTTGGTGATGTCCATCTCGCTGATGTACACATTCAGGGGGTAATCCGGCAGGCGGATCACCGAGTGCATGATGCCCGGACCCACCTGGCGATGGATGATGGTGTCGACAGTGTAGCTCTTGCCGTCGACGGTGACGTCGGCCATAGCCGTTGTAGCAATCATGGCCGATAAGGCCAGTAGAGTAAATACTTTTTTCATACGCGTATTTTGGTTGATGGTCATTTCAATCGCCAAAGGTAGCAAAAAAAATCCTGAAACGTGGATATTTCAGGATTTTTATTATTTGACGCCCGTTCAAACGGCGTTTTCGATGAGAGCCACGGCATGGGCGGCGATGCCTTGCTCGCGGCCCACGAAGCCGAGCCGCTCGGTGGTGGTGGCCTTGATGGAGACTTGACTCACGTCGCAGTCCATGCACCGGGCCAGTTGCTGCTGCATGGCGGGGATGTGCGGGTTGATTTTCGGCCGTTCGGCGCAGATGGTGATGTCGCAGTTGCCGAGCCGGTAGCCGCGCTCGCCGAGCATGGCCATCACCTGGTGCAGCAGCTTGCGGCTGTCGATGCCTTTGTAGCGCGGGTCGGTATCGGGGAAGTGGTGCCCTATGTCGCGCAGGCAGGCCGCGCCGAGCAGCGCGTCGCACAGCGCGTGGATGGCCACATCGGCATCGCTGTGACCCAGCAATCCCAACGTGTGCTCAATCTTCACGCCGCACAGCCACAGCTCGCGGCCTTCCACCAAGCGGTGAACGTCGTAGCCAAAACCGATTCGCATTGTGGTGACGCTGCAGCCGGTCAGTTGCGGTTGAACAGGTTCTTGATGCCGTCCATGTCGAACGACAGGGTGAAGCGGAGTGTCTGGTCGAGCGGGCTGTTCTGCTTGGTGGCGATCATGTAGCTGGCGTCGAGGCGGAGCACGTTGAGCGAGAACCCGGCACCGAGGCCGAAGTACTGGCGGTCGCCGTTGTAGGCGCTCTCGTAGTAGTAGCCTCCGCGAAGGAAGAACTGCTGGTTGTAGACGTACTCGGCGCCCACCGACAGGTTGATGCGCTTGCCAAAGTCGCTGCCAAACGAGCTGAAGATACCCGAAATCGACGACTTGTTTTTCCACTCTTCGTAGTCGTTCTCGTAGGCCAGCTGGTCGACCGTTCCGTCGGAGCCTATATACTTCGAGTCGGTGCTGCGCGGCTTGGCGGGCACGAGCAGCTTGTTGGCGTCGACACCGAAGGTCAGGTTGTGGTAGTCGGCCAGCGGGAAGGTGAACGTGGTGCCGATTTTCAGGTTGGCCGGCAGGAAGGCCTGGCGCTCACCACCCTCATACGACACTTTCGAACCGATGTTGGAGATGTTGAATCCCAGCGACCACTGGCACTCGTTGCGCCCGATCACGGGATAGGTGGTGTAGTAGCCGCTGATGTCGGCCGAGAACGCCGAGGCACCCGTCTTGGCGTCGGCGGCGCCGCTGGTGCTGTAGCCCAGGTCGCTGCGGATGAAGCGGAGCGCGACACCCATCGAGAACTTCTCCGACAGCTTGCGCGAGTAGCCCGCGTCGATGGCGAACTCATAGGGGTGGATCGAGTTGGTGATTGTGCTCCCCTCCGATGCGTTGATCTCGCCATAGGAGAAGTAGCGCAGCGAGGCACTGATGGCCTGGTTGTCGCCGCTGCCCAGCTTCATGTAGCCCGACAGGTTGGCCAGGTAGATGTCGTTCACAATCTTGCGCAGCCACGGGGTGTAGCTCAGCGACACGCCGGCGCTGCTGTAGGCAAAGGCGTACTTCGACGGGTTCCAGAATTGCGAGTTCACATCGGGCTCGGTGGCCGCTCCCAGGTCGCCCATACTGGCTCCACGGGCTTCGGGCGAGATGCTGAGCATCGTCACGCCCGTCTCAATCGGGTTGAATTCCTGTTTCAAGTCGTCATCGGCCCATGCGGGTGCCGACAGGAGCAGTGCCGACAGGGCTATCGCAGCTTTGATCTGAATTTTCATTATGTGTCTGTTAGAGTTTTTTCCTCTATAATAACTCGAAAAGGCGCCAAATATTGTGTGGCGCCCTTCGATATGCCCAAGAATAGAATATTAACAAGGTGCAAGCGCGATGCGGCAAAGTCAGTTGTAGAAGTGCTTGTCGAGGAAGGCGCGCAGCACGCGCTCGTAGTCCTGTGGATGGTCGGTGAACGAACGGGCGTGTGCCGAGCCGGGAGCTATCCACAGCTGCTTGGGCTCGGGCTTGGCGGCATAGCGCGGGTGCACCATCGCGGTGGGAGCAAGCGTGTCGCTGCCGCCGTGAATGAAGGGCATGGGCAGCTGGCAGCGCGCCACTTGCTGCAGGGGCGACGCCTCGCCGAAGCTCCAGTCGTAGCGCAGCCGGCACAGCGCGCTGGTGGTGTACATCAGCGGGAATTCCGACAGGCCGAACTGCTCGTGCATCTGGCCGGCAAACTCGTCCCAAGCGCTGGTGTAGCCGCAGTCCTCCACGATGCACCGCACGCTCTCGGGGAGCGAGTCGCCCGAGGCTGCCATCACCGTGGCGGCTCCCATCGAGATGCCGTGAAGCACCACGCGTGGCGGCACGCTGTCGGCATGCCACAGGCTCGTGGCCACCTCCACCCAGCGCTCCACCTCGTGGCGCTCGTGCCAGCCCATGCCGATGTGGTCGCCTTCGCTCTCACCGTGGGCCGAGAGGTCGGGGAGCAGGATGTTGAACCCCAGCCGCTGGTGATACAGCCACCCGATGTGCAGCATCGATATGGCGCAGTCCTTGTAGCCATGCACCAGCACGGCGGTGCGCGTGGTGGGCGTGTCGGCCGGCAGGTAGATGGCGTGCAGGCGCTCGCCGTCGTAGTCAATCACCGTGTCGCGCAGCAGGCTCTTGGCCTGTTCCACCCAGGGCATCACCTCGGGCGAGCGCTCGGCAAGGCGGCTGTAGGCCTCGTCGGCGGTGCGACGCAGCGGAGCCAAGGCATAGTGGAGCATATAGCAGCTGGCGGCAATCACCACCAGCATGGCGATGGCCACCAGCGCCTCGACCCATCGCAAGCAGCGTCTGGATGTGGAGCGTTTCATCAGTCACGGCTGCCGAAGAAGCGCAGCAGGTACAGGAACAGGTTGATGAAGTCGAGATACAGGCTCAGCGCGCCCAGCGTGGCCACCTTGCCCACTTGGCTCGGGTCGGTCACGGCAATCATTTCCTTGATTTTCTGCGTGTCCCATGCCGTCAGACCGATGAAGATGGCAATGCCGGCCAGGCTGATGATCCACTCAAAAGTGCTGCTGTGCATGAACAGGTTCACCACCGAGCACACAATCAGACCTATGAGCGCCATGAACAGGAACGAGCCGAACTTCGACAGGTCCTGCTTGGTGAAGTAGCCAAAGGCCGCCATCGAGCCAAAGGTGAGCGAGGTGATGAGGAACGTCTGGAACACCGATGCTTCGGTGTAAACCAGGAAGATGGGTGTGAGTGTCACGCCGTTGAGCACGCTGTAGAGGTAGAACAGCGCCGTGGCTGTGCCCGTGCTGAGCTTGTTGATGGCTCCGCTGATGGCGAACACCAGTCCCAGCTCGGCAATCATCAGCACCCAGAAGACGACACTGTTGCTCAGCAGGGCCGTCAACAGCGACTCGCTGCTGAGCATCAGGAACGACGTGAGCGCTGTGGCCAGCAGGCCCAGGAACATCTTGCCAAACACGCGGCGCATCACGCTCGCCGTGTAGCTGGCCAGGGTGGCCTCGTTTTCCACTTGGGCGGCACTCGAGTAGCCACCGTTGTAGGGATAGAAATCGTTGTTGTTCATTTTCGGTTAGTGTTTTCGGTGATATTGTTTTTTGTCGTTATCTCTCACTTCTTGTTGCAAAAACTGTGCCATCGAGTTGCTGCGGCATCACATGCGCTGCGGCACCTCCATGCCCAGCAGGCTCAGCGCGCGGGCAATCACATCGCCCACCGTGCGCGACAGCTTGAGGCGCATCACGCGCAACGCGGTGTCCTCTTCGCGCAAGATGCTGTAGTCGTGGTAGAACTGGTTGAACTCCTTGGCCAGGTCGTAGGCATAGTTGGCCACCAGGGCGGGGCTGTAGTTGCGGCCGGCATCGGCGACCACGGTGGCGAAGTCGGCCAGGCGCTGGATGAGCGCGGTCTCTTTCTCGTTGGGCTCCACAGCGCTGATGTCGGTGGCGTCGATGTCGTCGGTGCACTTGCGAAGCACCGACTGGATGCGGGCGTAGGTGTACTGGATAAACGGACCTGTGTTGCCGTTGAAGTCGATCGACTCCTCGGGGTTGAAGAGCATGTTCTTGCGCGGGTCCACTTTCAGGATGAAGTACTTGAGCGCGCCAAGCCCG
>CAMVDK010000085.1 GCA_947166165.1 uncultured Porphyromonadaceae bacterium | reverse complement strand
TTCACAGCTCCTCGGCCACGGCTAGCTCCACGCCTCGCCACACGAGCACGAGCCGGTGGAGCGCGGTGTGGCCCAGGGTGCGCTGCACGGCCACGGCCTGCTCGTAGCGCAGCAGCTGCCCGCGGGCCTGCTGGCGTGCCTGCTCCACCTCGGCGTCGGAGGCCGTGCCGGGCACGTACTTGAGCTCGAGCACATAGCTGTGCGCGATGTCGGGGTAGGTGTCGAGCATGGGCTGCAGGTAGATGTCGGCGTAGCCCCCGGCGGGCGCGTCGCTGTAGTGCCGCTTGGCTCCGGTGTCGAGCTCGCTGACGGGCAGGTAGAGGTCCGTCAGGCACGTCAGCGACAGGGTGAAGCCGTGCACATAGGCCTCGCCCTTGGCCTTGTCGCGGTTGCTGCTGTAGCGCCCTATGGCCTGCGCGATGAACTCGAAGTAGGGGTGCCACTCGCCGTCGTAGGCCATGTCGTCCATCAGCCGCTTGCGCAGCTGCTCGTCGGCCGAGAGGTCGTTCTCGCGGTAGGTCTGCATCAGGTAGCCGTACATCTGCTCGCGCACCACCTGGTTGGGGATGCGCAGCGTGACGCTGCCGCCGCGGTAACGGCCGGCGATGGTGAGCAGGCCGAAGTAGTAGAGCAACGAGACGAAGTTGTCCTGCTTGGGGATGTCCTCCGAAGGGAACGAGTCTACTAGCCGGGCGTTGATCTGCCCCGTCTCCACGATGTGCTGGATGATGCTCGCGTTGTGCTCGAAGCCACGGTCCTTGCGGATGAGCATGCGCAGCTTGTTGTAGTCGGTGCGGATGTTCTGGTCGAGCATCTGCTTGGGCAGTTGCCCTTTCTTCAGATAACAAGAGAGGAAATAGAGCACCATGTCGCTGTTGTACATCGGCGGCTCGTCGAGGCATTCGTCCGAGAAGCAGTAGTTGTCGTACCACGGCTTCATGATGTCGATGAGCTCGTCGGTGGTGTGGCGGAAGGGGTGGTGCCGGCGGAAACAGTCGAGCATCTGCCGCACCTCCTGCTCGCTGAAGCCCACCATGGCGTTGAAAGTGGAGTCGGTGGTGTAGTTGGTGGCGATGTTGAAGCCGCTGGTCAGGTCGTCCATGGTCACGGGACTCACTCCGGTCACGAACAGACGGCTGATGCAGGTGCCGGTGCCGTCCTTCACCATGTTGAAGAACCGGCGGTAGGCGCTGGTGCCGTGCGTCTCGGTCTTGTAGCTGCGCTCGGTGCCGGCGTCGGCCAGGATGGTGTTGGTGAAGTGGTCGTACTCGTCGATGAACAGATACATCTTCCGCCCCACGCTGTAGCACAGGTTGGTGAGCGTCTTGAGCTGCAGGGCCGCGTCGTGGGTCTCGCGCAGGTCGGCCAGCGCGCTGGCCGGCAGCAGGTCGGCGTAATACTCGGCGAAGCGCTTGAACTGCTCGTTGCAGTACTCGTTGAGCCGCAGCTGGTAGTCCTCGAGCCCGCCGGTGATGGCCGAGAAGTTCAGCCCGAGCACCAGGTAGCGGTTGCGCTCCTCGGTGGGGTGGCTGCCTATCCACAGGTCGCCGAACAGGCGGTCGAACAGGTCGCGCTTCTTCACGTCGTAGTACTGCATAAGCATGTTCAGCAGCAGCGACTTGCCGAACCGCCGTGGGCGGATGAAGAAAAAGTAGTCGTTGGACTGCTCGATCTCGGGGATGAAGCGCGTCTTGTCGACGTAGTAATAGCCGTTGAGGCGCACTTCCTCCCAGTTCTGCTTGCCATAGGGGATGCGCAGAGGGCGGGTGGTGGACTGTTCCATAGCTTGAGGTGCTTGACGTTTCACGCTGCAAATTTAATCAATTATTGTGATTCCGCAAAAATCGGTGCTGCATTTCGGTCGGCAAATAGGTGCTATGGGATGAGCAACCCGACGCAAGACATGGCATTACAGGCACATGTGCTGCATAATCATACTGCTTTGTCTATTAAATCCATACATTCACCGCATTTTGCTCATTTTTTTCGCAAAAAACGAACGACGCAACAAATTATTTTGTACCTTTGTGAGCTAATTGGATTCACCGCGATGATGAACACGGCCTCGCAAACCGCCAAATCTGCTTGACAATTAACCTGAAATCGGAAACACTTCCATTTCGCTTAAAACCTCAATATAATGAAAAAATTTCTATCCATTTTGCTTGTCGCCGTCTACGCCCTCACGGCCTGGGCCGGCGAGAAGACCATCACCATCTCCCGCAACGATGTGGCCTGGGAGAGTGCCAACACGGTCTACAACGTGACCAAGGGCGGTGTGGAGCTTGTGATGTCGGGTGGCATGAACAACCCGAACTTCCTGCTGATGAAGCAGCACACCACCATCACGGTGAAGTCGCACAACTTCAACATCAAGCGGATTGTGTTCCACTGCCTGGACAACTACACCAGCGACAACCTCGACCCGTTCTACTGGGGACCCACCACGCTGCACATCCAGTACAGCCAAACGCACGCCGAGACGGCAGGTACACTGACCTACAACTATCAAGGCAGCACCTACGATGCTTTGTGGCGGTCAACCAAAAGCAGCAACCCAGGTAACTATCCCAACGGACTGCCTGCTGGTTACGAGCTGATGTTTGAGAACGAAGGCAAGCCCGTGCGCTTTGCGTCGATCGACATCGTCGTCGAGCAAGAAGTGGGCGATATCTATGAGTTGGTGACCTCGCAATCAGAAATTCAGGCTGGCCAAACGTATATTCTTGTTGGCCGTCAATATCAAAGTTCGACCACTGGCCGCGCACTTAGCGTTTATGAGGAGTCGAACGACCCAAGCGGCCATGCAACACGACAGTCTACACCAGTCGAGCTGTTAGAAAACGGCTATCGAGTGAAAGCGACAGGTGACGTACAGTTAATCAAGCTTGAGGCAACAGGCAATTCTTCACGGCCTTATTATTTGAAAATGGGTTCCAACTACCTTCGCCGACGCAGTGGCGATATAGATGGAACTGGCAACAACAAGGGTTGGAGCCTTTATGGTGTTTCCAATTTGTCGAATTACGAATCCGACTTGGCGAACTATTACAGGACAAGCATCACTATCAATGGTTCGGCCACTTATTATAACGCCTTAATCCGTTTCGGCCACACATCAACAGAAACATCTGGTGGTAAGACCTACGCCATTCGCCATAGCAATGCTAACAAATATTTCCGCGACCTTGATTACTCATCCAATAACAGCGATGCCCAGTACCAGCGCGTCTACCTCTACAAGCCTGCCCAGCAATACAAGGTGACCACCGAAGTGCAACCCGATGCCGCTTATGGCAGCATCGCGTTGCGCGATGGCGTGCTGGTAGACAACGGCACCAGCTGGTCGCAGAAGATGGACACCGTCCAGTTTCTCGTGACTGCCGCCGACGGCTACAAAATCGCCAACATCGCCATCCAGGCGCGCGACGCCAACCAGCAAGTGGTAGAAACCATTGCGCCGCTGAGCAGCACCCAGACCATCAACGGCACGCTCTACACCTTCGTGATGCCGGGCTACGACGCTCACATCATCGCTACCTTCGAGGCAGTCACTTACCACGACATCAACATCGAGGTCAAGCCGAGCGTGCTGTGTGGCAACGTGTTCATCACCGAAGGCTATGTGGTGCAGAACGACCAGGTGAAGTCGTACGACGGCCAGACTGTGGTGTTCAACGTCACGCCCAACCCCATCAACCCCGCCGACGAGAGTGAGGGATATTATGAGCTGTCGTATGTCACCGTCACCATCAATGGCGAGGAGACCACGCTCACTCCCGATGCCAGCGGCAACTACTCCTTCACGATGCCCGACGAGCCGGTCACCATCACCGCCTACTTCTACGACAACACCAAGTCGCCGCTGTGGCTGCTCGGCACCGCCAACGGCAATGATACGTGGCACACCTACGGCCCACGCTTCAACTACGACAACGAGACCGACGAGTACTACATCGATGTCTACTTCAAGGGCACCGGCAACTATAACGACCAGACCGGCGACAACTTCGGCCACTTCAGCGTGACGTGGAAGATTGACATGAACGACAACTGGAACAACATCAATGGCGGCAACTGGCGCGGCGTGCCGGGCGAGTCCGATTACTATATCGATGAAAACACAGCTAGCCCTACTAGCGCCAATCAGTACTTGTGGTACGGTAGCGAATATGAGAACTACTCCTACAAAATCCCGGCCGGCATCTACCGTATCTCCGTCGGCACCACGGCCAGCGCAGAAAAGGGCAATCTGGAACAAAACCAGTTGCGCATCGTGAAGTACGTGCCCACGCTCACCCTCGACCCGGCCGGCGGTGCCACAGCCGCCGAGGCCCCCGAGGTTGGGAAGCACCAGGTGGTCACGCTGGCGGGCGACCTCTACAGCCGCATCAAGGCCATCAACCCCAACGAGGCCGACATCAACTTCTTCTATAAGACCGTGGAGACCATCGATGGCGCCTCCGAGGCCTACACTGTGAACTCCACCACCACGGCCAGCGCCACGCTCGACGTGGTGAACGAGGGCACCACCGTCACCCAGCTCGACGGTGTCAACTACCTGGGCTGGATTGTGGCCAGCAACACCGGCTACTACAAGGTGATCGACACGCCGCTGCACTGGATCGAGGAGTACGGCGAGCAGGGCAGCACCTACACCGTGAGCGACCGCCTGCAGGGCATCTTCGCCATTGACTACAGCCTGTGGTGCAAAGACCTGGGCGACATCTCCATCGTCAAGACCGAGCCGGCCGACGGACAGATCGACCTGCTGTGGTCCGACAACTACACCCGCCGTGCTGATTCCGAAACTTGGGACCAGAGCAACTGGGTGGAGCTCGACTTCTCGGACTACGGCGCTCAAGGATTAACCATGGCCAGCGACGGTGTGAACCATTATATCACCGCCGGCACCGTGACCGGAGAATACATCGACGACGTGAACTACAAAATCAAGGTCAACAGCGGCAATCTCCAGCTCGACGGCGACGCCACCTACGTGCCCAACACCTACTGCACGGTCAACTTCCTGGAGAGCAACCTCACGCTGCATGACGGCGACACCGGCCCGGTGAGCGCCGCCAACGGCAAGTACTACTACCTGCTCAACCCCAAGGTGCAGGAGTATGCCGTGGTCACCTACGCCATGTGGGACACCGAGCTGCAAATCTTCGTCGTGCCCGCGCAGAACGGCCTGCAGAACAGCCACAACTTCAGCGGTGCCTTCCGCATCGGTGAATGGGATTATAACATCCGTCCGGGCCTGCCCACCGATGGCGACCCCGGAGTGCTGGCCGGACTCGACGACCCCGACAATGCGGAGAACGTGTATAAGTTCCACATGATTGTCAAGCGCGACAACAAGAACTACGGCACGCCTGCTCATGCTGCCATGCGCGGTGGACAGACGGCTTCGCCCAACATCTCCGTGTGGCCCATCGACCTGCAGATTGATCCCACCCATGTCATCACCGCTGTGGCCGACGTGCGTCAGTCGGCTCAGGTGGCTGGTGTGACCTACGTCAACGTGGCCGGTGTGGCCAGCACACGGCCGTGGAGCGGCGTGAACATCGTCGTCACCCGCTACACCGACGGCACCACCACCGCCACCAAGCAGGTGCGCTGACGGCCCCGCCTCACAGTAGGCTGGAATTCAAGCTATTTGGGAAACCGGCAAAATGCTGTGCACCCCTAACCAGTCCCCACCGTCAGCATAATCAGACAACAAAGGACAACTAAAGATAATCAAGGACAATTCGCAAGCAACGGAATTCATCATAAAACCAGTTGCTTGCGAATTGTCGTTTATTGTCCCTTGTTGTCCTTTGTTGTCCTTAATTGTCTGAACTTTGAGAATAGTCTGGGCATTGTGCGGCGGAAAAAAGGCCAAAAAAATCATTCATTTATTAGGTGGTTATCAAAAAAAATTGTACCTTTGCCGATTGAGAGGGTTGGGCCCTGGCCTGCTCTCGCCACTTAACCGATTCAAGGCAATGAGACAACTGGGCACCATCGCGATGGTAGCGCGTCGCCCCGCCAAGGGGTGGAGCGGCTGTTGGTGTGTGCCTGCCGTTCCTGTTTTGCCTTGACTCTTTGGAGCATTTTCATCATAACTATAACCCAAAAATGATCAGACAATGAGAAAACTATTAACCCTACTCATGACGGCCATTCTTGCCTTCGGCGTAGGATGGGCCGAGGAGGTCGTGTGCAAAACACTGACCTTCTCAAGTGAAACCAACTCACAAGGTGTCAGCTCTTATACCGCCTCGTGGAGTGCAACAATTAACGACTTCACTTGGTCGATTGTTAATTTCAACAACAACAACAATGGTTGGAATTACATCAAGTGCGGCAGAAAAACCAACCCTTCAGTTGCTTCCATCACCACAGAATCCAATATCGACAATGCTATCACGAAAGTAGTCGTGACAGTCGATGCCTACACAAATGGCTCGTGCAACTCAGCAACTCTCGAGGTTGACAGCAACCCCAACTTCAACAGTGACAACAAGCAGACAATCAGTGCTGCTGTAGCGAAAGGGTCGGTTGTGTACACCATTACCAACCCAACCGAGAATTGTTACTATCGTTTGACCTACGATATGGCAGGCGGTTCAAGCAATGGTCTGCTTACCATCAGCAAAGTTGAATACTATGCCGAAAGCAGCGAAATTCAGCCGTCGACTGCGCCCACGGCGGGTGTGACCTTCGACCCGGCCTCGGGCAGCACCATCAACATCGGCAGCACCGTGACCCTTGCGCTCAACGGCTCGGCCAGCGGCATCAAGTACACCACCGACGGCTCCGCCCCCACTGCCGACAGCGACACCTACACCGCCCCCATCGCCGTGACCGGCACCAACGGCGGCACCTTCACCATCAAGGCCATCGCCTTCAACACTAACGGCTCCGACTATGCCGCCAGCACGGCCGGTGTGGCCACCGCCACCTACACCCTGTCGCAACCGCAGAGCACCACTTACAACCGCGTCAACAGCCTCAGTGCCAACGATGTGGACAGGAAGTTCCTGCTGGTGTGCGAAGCCAAGAATGCTGGCATGGGTGCCATCGGCACTTATGGTGCCAGCGTGGCACTGAGCAACCTGAGCAATGGCACAGCCACCATCAACAACGAAAGTGTGCTCCCTGTCACTCTGGGCGGCAGTGAAGGCCACTGGACGCTTCAGACCGACGATGGAAAATATGTGAGCTGGACGAGCGGTAATTCACTCGCCGCGTCAGATGATTCTTATGACTGGAGCATCACTTTCGAGGATGACAATGTGTTCATCGCCAGCGTGGCAACTCCCGATCGGAAGATTCGTTATAACGCTACCAATCCTCGCTTTGCTTGCTACACTTCAGCCCAGACCGACATTCAACTGTATGGACTTGCCGAAGGCAGCACGCCCACTGTGGCGGCTCCCACTATTGAGGGCACCACGCCCTTCGACGAGCAGACCACGGTGACCATCACCGCCGCCGACGGCGCCAGCATCTACTACACCCTCGACGGCAGCGCCCCCACCACCGAGAGCACGCCCTACACGGCTCCGTTCACCATCGCCGCGACGACCACCGTCAAGGCCATCGCCGTGCTCGACGGCGTGACCAGCCAGGTGGCCACCAAGGAATTTGTGGCCAACGTCACCGTGGCCACCATCGCAGCCTACAAGGAGTTGGCTGCCGGCACCGAGTTCAAGTTCACCGGCAACGTGACTGTGACCTACCAGAATGGCAGTAACCTCTATGTGAAAGACGCCACCGGCGCCGCCTTGATCTACGGATCGGGAGTGCCCTCGTTCACCCAAGGCCAGGTGCTCGCCGCCGGATGGACCGCCAAGACCAAGAACTACAACGGATTGCTCGAGGCCGAGACGCCCAACGGACTCAGCGCCACCGACCAAACCGTGGAGGTCGCGCCCACCGAGATGGCTGTCAACACCATCACCACCGCCAACGACAATGAGTACATCATCGTCAAGAATGTGGCCGTGAGCGCGGTGGATAACCGCAACTTCACCATCACCGACGCCAACGGCAACACCATCGCCGGCCGCACCAATTTCAACAGTGTCACTCACCCCACCGACCTGACGAAGCGCTACGATGTGACGTGCTGCGTGGCAGAGTACAACAGCAACGTACAGCTCTACCCCACCGCCTACGAGCTTGTAGAGGAACCGGTGACCAGCGACCTGACGGTGACCATCACCCCCACTGGCGGTGCCTACGACGCCCCGGTGACCGTGACCCTCGCCGTGGAGAACGCCCAGGGCGACTATGAGGTTTACTACACCCTCGACGGCAGCGACCCCAGCGGCAGCGGCGCCACTGCCTACACCGTGCCGTTCACGCTCTATGAGAGCTCCACCGTGCGGGCCTACGTCCTCGACGAGGAACTCAACGAGGCCACCGCCGAGGCCACCTACACCATCACCCTGCCCGAGTTCGCCATCACGCCCAACGTGGCTCCCGGCACCTACTACAGCAGCCAGACGGTGACCTTCGCACCCACCAACGCCGTGGAGCCGGTCAGCATCGTCTACACCATGACCACCGCCGACGGCACCACCGATGGCGAGGCCGACGGCGAGTTCACCGTGACCATCAACAAGACGGCCACCATCGAGGTGATGGCCGAAGACGGCGCCGGACGCTCGTTCGAAGGCTCGTTCGCCTACACCATCGAGGTGTTCACGCCTGCCGAGCAGTTCAAACTCGTCACCAGCCTCGACCAGCTCGAAGCCGGAAAGCAGATCATTCTTGCCGGTGTGAAAACAGCCACGGGCATGAATCCAGCTGTGTATGTGATGAACACCACTGGCTCCAACAACCGTCAAAGCACGGTCATCGATGGGGCAGACGAACTGCCGACGCTCATCGATTATGCCGATGGATATGATGTGCTGGTCTTAGGCACTTCAGAAGGCTACTACACCTTCTTTGAAGTAGCGAACAATGGCTACCTCCAGGCCACCTCATCCACCAAGAATCAAATGGGCTCTGGCGAGCTCAACAACAATGCCCTTGCCCAAATTTCTTTGGAAGACGGCGAGTTTGGCGTGGTGTTCAGCCAGAGTTCAAACCGCAAGAATCTCCGCTTCAACCCCAGCAACAATCCTCCATTGTTCTCGTGCTACGCTTCGGGTCAGAACCCCGTCTACATCTACATCGAGAACACGGGCGACGAGCAGCAATATGCCATCGACTACGCGTTCGACCAATACTACCTCTGGGGAGATGAATCGAATCCCGTGATTGCCCAGGCTGGCGACGAGATGTCGATGACCATCTATGCGATGGAAGGCCACTACGTCGACCAGGTGACCGTGACCGACGCCAATGGCAATCCCGTTGAGGCCACAGTGGTCGACGACTTCTCGAAGAGCGGTTCCATCGTGTTCCACCAGGTTGAAGTGTCGTTCACGATGCCTGCGAGTGCGGTGACCGTAACCGCCACCGCCGGCGAAGGCCTGTGTCCGCGCATGCTCACGGTGAACGTGGTGGCCGAGCACGGCTCATGCAGCATTGAAAACGTCACCGACCCCAACGATGTGATTGAGGCTGGCGACCGCATCCGCCTCAACCTCAGCGACTATTATCCCGACTTCACCATCACAGGTGTCGATGTGGTTGATGCCGATGGCAACAACATCGATGTGGAGCGCGATGGCGAGAGCACCTTCTTCTTCACCATGCCCGCCACCAGCGTCACCGCCACGTTCCATTATGAAGCGGTGAAGTTTGCCATCACCACCGAAGAGAGCAACCTTTACACCATCGGCACGCTGCCCGACGCCGAGTCGGTTTCGGGACAGACCGTCAAGGTGCGCGCCATGCTGACCTACTACGACCACTACAGGATCAAGGAGGTGAATGTCTACAAAGTGAATGAGTACAATGGGTTAAAGCAAGACGTGATTTACACGCTCACTCCCGACGACGAGGGCTGGTGCGAGTTTGTGATGCCCAGCCATCCGGTTCACCTCGAGGCCACCGTATGCGCCACGTTCGTGGGCGTGACGTTCGCCGCCGACCACAAGTGGGCCACCTGGTACGATGTTCAGGACTTCAGCCTGCCCGAGGGCATTGAGGCATACGCAGTGACAAGCGTGCAAGGCGACGTGGCCGTGATCGAATCCATCAGTTACATCCCCGCCGGCGTGGGCGTGCTGCTCTACAGCGAGACGCCTGCCGAAATCGTGGAGGCAAACGTGATACCAGAGTTATCGATATGGCAAATCCCGTACACCGACCCAGGTTTGCTCGACGGAGTAATGTCTGACCGCACCATCACCGACGGCTATGTGCTCTACAACGACAACTTTGTGCTCACCACGGGCGGCACACTGCCGGGACACCGCTGCTACCTGCCCGCAAGCAACGTGCCCGCCGGAGCACCGCGAATGCTGCGCATCGTGAACGGCAATGGCGACGTGATCACGGCCATCGGCGACTTGAACGCCGACGGCAGCAAAGCCGTGAAGTATGTCGACATCTACGGCCACGTGAGCGACCGCCCGTTCGACGGCGTGAACATCGTGGTGAACGCCGACGGCACCACCACCAAGATTGTGCGCTGAACCTGAAAATCCAACAGGCAATCTAGATGATCTAGAAAACCAGATAAACTAGAGTATCTAGAACATCTAGATTGCCTTGAAAACAACCAAATCGAACTATAATCAACTAAATTATTAACAATTTAATTTCCAAGCGTATGTTAAAAAAATTACTGATGATGAGCATTGTGCTGTTTTTTGGCACGATGCCGTCATGGGCTGGACAAGTGACCTTTGCTCCAGCCGAGAACGGCTCGGTGACTGCCGATCCGTCGTCGCCCGAAGCTGGAGCCACCGTGACCCTCACGGTGACCCCCGAGCAGGGTTATGAGCTTGATGCCATCACAGCCGAGCTGACCATCGACCCGGGCAGCGCGCAACTGCCTCGCCGCATCGAAGGGCCGCAAGTGGGCATGCCTGTCGAGCTGACCACCGTGACCGAAGGCACCACCTACACCTTCGTGATGCCCGAAGCCCCCTACAATGTGAAGGTGACCGCCACTTTCAAGGAGATTCCCACCTATACCGTCACCGTGGCTCAAGGCATTGAGAACGGTACTGTGACCGCCGACCCGACCACCGCCCACTATGGCGATGAAGTGTATGTGGTCGCCATGCCCGCCGAGGGCTACGAGGTGGAAACGCTCACCTACACCGCCGAGGGCGGTGAACCTGTGGCCATCGAAAACGGCGTGTTCAACATGCCCGCCGCCAACGTGACCATCAACGCCACCTTCACGGCCGCCAGCTACACCATCACCGTGGCCGAGA
>CAMVDK010000084.1 GCA_947166165.1 uncultured Porphyromonadaceae bacterium | reverse complement strand
AGGGCAAAGCCCTCAACATTAGTGCAAACCGAGCGAAAAACATCAAGCTTGCTTGGATGTTTTTCCGAGGTGCAGCCTAATTTCGCCATTATTTGGCAAAATTAGTGCAAACCGAGCGCAATGGCAAAAAATCGGCAAGCAAAATTTATTCTCCTATCATTCTATTCCGATTCCCTTCGGATGTTTGGCCCCAGGGCGAGGCCCTACTGCCGGGGCGGCAACATAGTGAGCCACCGAGCCGACGTTGATGGCGGCTCGGTGGCTCTTGATGGTGTGTGGCTCCGTGTGTGCTGCGGCAGGCTGGGTCAGGCGTCTTTGAAGAGGTCCTTGATGCCTCCTATCGAGCCCATGAGGTTGGTGGCTTCGTAGGGGAGGTAGACGGTGCGCGTCTGCTGTCCGCTGGCCACTTGCTCGAGCATGGAGATGTACTTCTGTGCGAGCAGGTAGTGGGCTGGGTTGGCGCTCTTGCCCACAGCGGCGTTGACCTTTTCGATGGCGATGGCTTCGGCCTCGGCACGGCGGATGCGTGCCTGTGCCTCGCCCTCGGCCTGGAGGATTTCGGTCTGCTTGTCGGCCTCGGCCTGGTTGATGCGCGCCGTTTTCTGTCCTTCGGACTGGAGGATGGCGGCGGCCTTCTGCCCCTCGCTGGTGAGGATGGTGGCACGCTTGTTGCGCTCGGCCTGCATCTGCTTCTCCATGGCCTGGAGCACGCTCTGCGGCGGGGTGATGTCCTGCAGCTCTACGCGGTTCACCTTGATACCCCACTTGTTGGTGGCATCGTCGAGCACGGCGCGCAGCTTGGTGTTGATGGTGTCGCGCGAGGTGAGGGTCTCGTCGAGTTCGAGCTCGCCGATGATGTTACGCAGGGTGGTCTGCGTGAGCTTCTCGATGGCGTTGGGCAGGTTGTTGATTTCGTAGATGGCCTTGAAGGGGTCCACGATCTGGAAGTAGAGCAGGGCGTTGATTTGCGTCTGCACGTTGTCCTTGGTGATGACGTTCTGCTTGTCGAAGTCGTAGACCTGTTCGCGCAGGTCGATGGCACTGGTGTAGTGGTAGCGTCCGCCGGTCATGGCCACGATAGGCTTGGCGCGGTCGATGAAGGGGATGATGACGTTGATGCCGGGCTTGAGTGTGGCGTGGTATTTGCCGAGCCGCTCGATGATGCGCGTTTCGGACTGGGGGATGATGACGAGGCTCATCTTGACGAGCACGAGTGCCAGCACAACGATGGCGATGAGGATGATTGAGGATAATTCCATAGTTATAAGGTGTTAGAGAAGTAGTGAGTGAAATCAGACTTTTTCGACGGTGATGATGATGCTCTCTCGCGCCACCACGCGCACCTTGGTGCCGGCGGCGATGGGCTGCTGGTCGGCGCTGGTGGCTTTCCAGTCGTCGCCGTCGATGGCCACGCGTCCGTGTCCGCCGGCGGGGATGTCCTGGCTCACGCGGCCTTCCTGGCCGATGAGGGCGTCGGCGTTGCTGAGCCGCTCGTCCTGGTTGCGGTGCAGATACTTGAGGGCTGCTGGACGCACGAGCCACAGGCTGAGCGCCGAGCAGACGGCGAACACGATGATCTGCGCCGTTAGGTTGAGCCCGCACAGCGCGGCCACCAGGCTGAAGGCGGCGCCGATGGCGAAGCACATGATGAAGAAGTCGCCCGACATCAGTTCGAGAATCAGGCACAAGATGGCAACCACCGTCCAGAGTTGCCAAAGGTTGTTGAGAATGTAGTCAAGCATAATATTTGATATTTATTTGAGTTTCCAAAGTTACTGTTATTTTTGCATACTGGCAAAATATTGTTGAATTTTTTCACGAGTTCGGTTCGCGGTCGCCAGGGCGGCGATATGGCGAGCGGCGATGGGGTGGGGTGGTAGTGAATCGTTTTCCGTATTCACACATTTTAAGGAATCGCAACATCGCGCAACCACGTTTACTGAACTGTGAAATTACTACAACAAGTGTTGCAAATAGTGTGCCAAATGCGTGAAGAATTCAAGCAAATCGTAGGGCGAGGCTGCAAATTTTCGATTCTCAACGAGTTTAGTTTTGCTCAAGAAACTGGTAATCAGTGTGATAACCCGCTTTTTCGGCTATCGCTGTCGAGGTGCTGAAAAATTGAATCACATCTTTTTATTTGGCGTTCCGCTCAGATTGTATTAACTTTGTAGGCTAAAATCGAAAACCGACCCAGATGTCACACATCAGCTTCCAGACCGTAGAGGTGGCCATGCCGCGCTTCCATCAGGAGGCCCTTGCCGAGTGGATAGGTCGAGTGGCGCAGGCACACGACAAGGTGGTGGGTACACTGACCTATGTGTTCTGCTCCGACGACTACATCCTCGAGGTGAACCGGCAGTACCTGCATCACGACTATTACACCGACATCATCACCTTCGACTACAGCACGCACCGACGGCTGAGCGGCGACATGGTGATTTCGCTCGACACGGTGGCCAGCAACGCCGCGCTCTTCGGGCGCGACTACAGCGAGGAGCTGCTGCGCGTGGTGATTCACGGTGTGCTGCATCTGTGCGGCATTAACGACAAGGGTCCCGGCGAGCGCGAAGTGATGGAGCGTCACGAGAACGCCGCGCTGGCAATGATCCACCGACCACTGATTCTGACCGATGATTGAGCAATACGACGTCATAGTGATAGGCGCCGGCCATGCCGGCTGCGAGGCTGCTCATGCCGCTGCGCGGTTGGGCTCGGCCACACTGCTCATCACCATCGATATGAGCAAGGTGGCGCAGATGAGTTGCAATCCTGCTGTTGGAGGCATCGCTAAAGGGCAGATTGTCAGAGAGATTGATGCCCTTGGCGGCGTGATGGGCGTGGTGACCGACCGCTCGACCATCCAATTCCGCATGCTCAACCGCAGCAAGGGTCCGGCGGTGTGGAGCCCGCGTGCGCAGACCGACCGCATGCACTTCAGCGCCGAATGGCGCAGCGTGCTGGAGAACACGCCCAACCTCTACCTGTGGCAGGACTGCGTGGAGCGCCTGCTCGTGAGCGAGGGTGGGGCGGTGGAAGGCGTGCGCACGGCCCTGGGCGTGGAGTTTCGCGCTCGTGCGGTGATTCTCACGGCTGGCACATTCCTCAACGGACTGATGCACGTGGGTCGCCACCAGCAGGAGGGCGGGCGCGTGTCGGAGCCGGCCTCGCACGGCCTCACTGAGCAGCTCGTGCGGCTCGGCCTGCGCGCCGGGCGCATGAAGACCGGCACGCCCGTGCGCATCGACGGCCGCAGCATCGACTATGCCCAGACCGTCGTCCAGCATGGCGAGGCGGGACACAGCCATTTTTCGTTCTTGCCCGGCGAACGGTCCAAGCTCCGGCAGCGCGACTGCTACATCGTCTACACCAATGCCGAGGCCCACGCCGTGCTGCGCGCCGCGCTCGACGAGTCGCCGCTCTACAACGGACAGATTCAGAGCATCGGGCCGCGCTACTGCCCGAGCATCGAGACCAAGATTGTCACTTTTGCCGACCGCGACTCGCACCAGCTCTTCATCGAGCCTGAAGGTGAATCGACCCACGAGATGTACTTGAACGGATTCTCGTCGTCGCTGCCGCTGCACGCCCAGCTGGGTGCGCTCGAGAAGATACCGGCCTTTGCCCATGTGCAGCTCTACCGCCCCGGCTATGCCATCGAATATGACTACTTCGACCCCACACAACTCCACCACACGCTCGAGTCGAAACTCGTAGGCGGGCTCTACCTGGCCGGCCAGGTGAATGGCACCACGGGCTATGAGGAAGCCGCCGGGCAGGGGTTGGTGGCTGGTGTGAACGCCCACCGCAAGCTGAACGGACTGGCGCCGTTCACCCTTGCGCGCGACCAGGCCTACATCGGCGTGCTCATCGACGACCTGGTGACCAAGGGCGTCGACGAGCCTTACCGCATGTTCACCTCTCGCGCCGAGCACCGCATCCTGCTGCGTCAGGACAATGCCGACGTGCGGCTCACACCCATAGGCCGCGAGCTCGGCTTGGTCGACGACCAGCGCCACGCCCTGCTGCAAAGCAAACTCGAGCAGATAGTCAAGCTCATCGAGTTCTCGCAGGCATTCACCGTGCAGCCCGCGGCGCTCAACGGCTATCTGGCCGCCCACTCGTTGCCGCTCATGCAGCAAGGCCAGCGTCTGCACGATGTGCTGCTGCGCCCCCATGTGGGGCTGCTCGATGTGGCGGCCCTTGTGCCCGAAGTGGGCGAGCGATTGGGCCAAATCGAGGCCGAGCGTCGCGACGAGATTCTCGAAGCCGCCGAGATACAGATCAAATATCGCGGCTACATCGAGCGTGAGCAGCGCTTCGCCGAGCGCCTTTCGCACCTCGACAGCATCACCCTGCGCGGCAAACTCGACTACGCCTTGCTCACCCAGATCAGCATCGAGGCGCGGCAGAAGCTCCAGCGCATCGACCCCGCCACCCTCGGCCAGGCCTCGCGCATACCCGGCATTTCGCCCAGCGACATCAATGTACTCTTGTTGCTGCTAGGAAGATAGAGAAAATTTGTTCCACGTGAAACATCAATCACACACAAACCAGACGACATGAACCGAAACGACATGGAGCGCGTCAAGGCGCTCGTCCGCAACATTCCCGACTTCCCCGTGGCCGGGATACAATTCAAAGATTTGACCACCGCCTTCAAGGATCCCTTCGCTCTGCGCGCTATGGCCGACGCGATGGCCGAGCTGTATGAAGGCCGTGGCGTGACCAAGGTGGCCGGCATCGAGTCGCGCGGATTCATTGGCGGTGCCCTGCTCGCCGCCAAACTCGGGGCGGGCTTCGTGCCCATCCGCAAGCCCGGCAAACTCCCCGCCGACACCATCAGCATGAGCTACGACAAGGAGTATGGCACCGACGTGATTGAGATGCACCGCGACGCCATAACCAGCGACGACGTGGTGGTGATTCACGACGACCTTCTCGCCACCGGCGGCACCATGCTCGCCGCCTTCAAGATGGTGAAGTCGATGAATCCGAAGGCGGTCTACATCAACTTTGTTTGCACGCTCAAGGGGCTCAACGGCCGCGCCATGCTGCCGGCCGAGGTGGAAGTCACATCGCTCTTCGACTTCGACGGCAAGTGAACCACCCGTCGGGGTGGGGTGGAGGAGTGCCTACATCTCAACTCGAGTAAATACAGCTGCCATGACCGATGAACTGAAACTCAAAATCAGCCTGCTTCCCGACTCGCCGGGTGTTTACCGCTACTACAACAGCGAGGGCGTGATTATCTACGTGGGAAAGGCCAAGAACCTCAAGCGGCGTGTGAGCTCCTATTTCAACAAGGTGCACGATGTGGCGCGCACCAACATCCTCGTGCGCCACATCCACGACCTGCAGTACACCGTTGTCAACACCGAGGAAGAGGCCCTCGACCTGGAGAACAGCCTGATCAAAGAGTTTCAGCCGCGCTACAACGTGCTGCTAAAGGACGACAAGTCGTACCCCTGGATTTGCATCACCAAAGAGCTTTATCCGCGCGTCTACATGACCCGCGACCCGCTGCGTCGCGGCGCGCGCTATTTTGGCCCTTATCCCAAGACCGAAGTCGCCCACGCGCTGCTCGAGACCGTTTCGCGCATCTATCCGCTGCGCAACTGCACACACATTGTTTCACGTGAAACAATCGAGGCGGGCAAACACCGGCTGTGCCTGCAATACCACATCAAGCGTTGCCAGGGCTGCTGCCGCGGGCTGGTGGAGCCGGAGGTGTACAGACGTTACATCGACGATGTGGTGGCCATCTTGCGGGGCGACTCCAAGCTCGTGAGCCAGTATCTCGAGTCGGAGATGCAACGATTGGCCGAAGAACTGCGTTTTGAGGAAGCCAACGAGCTGAAACACAAATACTTGCTCATCGAAAAATTGCGCAGCCGCTCGGTGATTGTGAGCCCGACGATCCACAACATCGACGTCTTCGGCCTGCACCGCAGCGACGATTACGCTTACGTGCACTTCATGCACATGCGCAGCGGCTCGGTGGTGCAGAGCCTCACGCTGGACTACCGCATCCGCCAGCTCGACGAGGCGGTGACCGACGGCGAGCTCATGTCGCTCGCCGTGCAGGAAATCAGGCGCCGCTTTGCCGAAACATACAAGGCCGACCGCGTGCGCGAGGTGGTGGTCAACGTGGAGCCGGATGTGGACTTCGAGCAGTTGCAGTTTGTGGTGCCGCAGCGCGGCGACAAGCGCAAGTTGCTCGACATCGCGCTCAAGAACGCGCGGCAGTTCGAAACCGACAAGCTCAACCGCATGGAGAAGCTCAACCCCGAGCAGCGCGCCACGCGCACGCTCACCACCATGCAGCGCGACCTGCACCTGCAGCAGCTGCCCCGCCACATTGAGTGCTTCGACAACAGCAACATCTCCGGCACGTCGGCCGTGGCCAGCTGCGTGGTGTTCCGCAACGCCAAGCCGAGCAAGAAGGACTACCGCCACTTCAACATCAAGACCGTGGAGGGCGCCGACGACTACGCCTCGATGGCCGAGGTGGTCACGCGGCGCTACACGCGGCTGGTGCAGGAAGGCGAGCCGCTGCCACAGCTTCTGGTGGTGGACGGCGGCAAAGGGCAGCTCTCCACGGCTGTCGAGGCCCTCGAGGCCATGGGGCTGCACGGCCAGATTGCCGCCATCGGCATCGCCAAGCAGTTCAACGAGGTCTACTTTCCCGGCGACTCGGTGCCGCTCTACATCGACAAGAACAGCGAGACGCTGCGCGTGATTCAGCGTATGCGCGACGAGGCGCACCGCTTCGCCATCACCCACCACCGCCAGCAGCGCGGCAAGGGGCAGGTGCACTCGGCGCTCGACGAGGTGAAGGGCATCGGACCAGCCACCAAGAAGCTGCTGCTCAAGCAGTTCAAGAGCTTGAAACGCATCCGCGAAGCCACCGAGGCCGAACTGGCGGCCGTGGTGGGCCCGGCCAAAGCCCGCATCCTGGCCGAAGCCCTGAAGTGAAGCCGCCGGCGGAGCGATGCCAAAAAGCAGGTTGGCGCAGCTTATATTTCATCGTTTTTTATGCCCATTTCTTGCATGTGTGGAAAAGATGGGCTATTTTTGTGGATTGTTTCACACCATAATAAATACTTTGTGCGATGAAAAGGTTATCATTATTGTATTGCTTGATGCTGTGGAGCATGGCAGCCATGGCAGCGCCGGCGACATTCGTGTCGGACGGCATCACCTATTGCGTGACCGACTCGCTCTCGCGCACGGTGGAAGTGACGGCGGCCAGTGCCCACCAGCAGCTCACCGAGGCGGTGATTCCGGCCGTGGTGAGCGATGGCGACACGGAGTGGCGCGTGACGGGCGTGGGCGAGGGTGCCTTCTACATGAGTGCCCTGCAGCGCATCGAGCTTCCCGAAGGATTGACGCACGTCGACAGAATGGCGTTTCGCTACAGTGCGCTCAGCCAGGTGAATCTGCCGCAGACGCTCACCACGATAGGCTACGGAGCCTTCGGCGAGACGCTGCTCAGAGGCGTGCTCGAAATACCCGATGCGGTGACCGAGATTGGCCCTTACGCGTTCACCTATACCGATATCACGGCGCTACGGCTGGGCCAATCGGTGCAAGAAATCGGCGCTCAGGCTTTTTGGGACTGCTACTATCTGACCGACGTGGGCAATCTACCCGCTTCGCTGACGGTGATTGGTGATGGAGCCTTTGATAATTGTGGCATCACCAGCGTCGAGATTCCCGGCTCGGTGAGGCATATTGGAAAGCACGCCTTTTGCAATAGCTTGCAAGAGGTGGTGCTACATGAGGGCCTCGAAACGATTGGCGAGGGGGCGTTTGCAAATACTAATCTCGCTGCGGCGGAGATTCCAGCCAGTGTGCGCAGCGTGGGTTATGGGGTGTTTTCGGCCACACCCCGCCTGACGGCCATCGGTGTGGCAGCCGGCAACAGCCACTATAAGGCTCTTGACGGTATACTGTACAACATACACGCCGACAGCTTGATATGCTGCCCGGGCGGTAAGACTGATGAGGTGTGCCTGCCGTCGAGCGTGCGTGTGGTGTATTTATACGCCTTTTGCGGCTGTAGCAAACTCACCACCGTGGTTCTGAACGATGGGCTGAAGGAGGTGAGAGGGTCGGCCTTCGACGGATGCACGGCGCTCGACTCGATTCGCGTGCCGCAAAGCATCGAGTTTTGGTCGGCCGATGTGAGGTCGACGGCCTGGTATGGCCGCCAGCCCAATGGCTTGGTGTATCTAGGCCCCGTGGTGATGGGCAAGAACTGCACTGAGTCGACGTTGAATGTGAGGCCTGGCACGCGGTGCATAGCCGCCTGTGCTTTCCAAGATTGTGGGGCGAAGAAGGTGATTCTGCCGCGTGGGCTGGTGACGATAGGCGACTATGCGTTTGCGTCATCAAACATCACGTCGCTGCGCGTGCCGGCCACGGTGAAGAACATCGGCTCGTCGGCGTTCAACCATTGTGGGCTGCTGAAGCGCATCAATTTCCCGAAGGGCTTGGAGCGCATGGGGTCATTCACCTTGGCCACATGCCAGAAGCTGGGCAGCCTGGTGTCGTATTGCCCGGAGCCGCCCAAGCCCATCGACTGGTACCACTACACCTTTGGCGACGGCACTTGCACGCTCTATTGCCCAGTGGGGTCGAAAGAAGCCTACGAGCACTACTACAGCAAGGCGTTTGTGGTCAAAGAGGTGGGGCCTCTGGGCGACTTGAACAACGACAATGTGACCGACGTCGACGATTTGAACCGGATCATCAACATCGTGCTGGGCCGTGTGGCAAAACCGATGCAAATCTATTTGGACTACTATCTTCTCGACCTGGATGGCGACAGCAAAATCGACATCGACGACGTGAACGAGCTGCTCAACATCATGATTGAGAGAGAATGAAATAGATGTTCTAGATATTCTAGTTGAACTAGTTAATCAAGATAATCTAGAATTTCTAGTGCCTCTAGTCCTCTGGCGCAAAAAATCTTCTCTGCGGGAATTGCGCTTTGTGCATTATTTACTACCTTTGCAACCGCAAAAGTAGAAATCATCATGATTGAAGCAAAAGGAATCATCAAGCGCTATGGCTCGCTGGAGGTGCTTCGCGGCGTGGACGTGAGCATTGCCCAGGGCGAGGTGGTGTCGGTGGTGGGCCCCAGCGGGGCCGGCAAGACCACGCTGCTGCAGATTCTGGGCACGCTCGACGGTGCCGATGCCGGCACGGTGACCTACGACGGCACCGACGTGGGCCGTCTGCGTCCCAACGAACTGGCCCGCTTCCGCAACCAGAACATCGGCTTCGTGTTCCAGTTCCACCAGCTGCTGCCCGAGTTCACCACGGTGGAGAACGTGGCCATTCCGGCGCTGATTGGCGGTGCGAAGCGCGACGATGCCTATGCCCGCGCCAAGCAACTGCTCGACTACATGGGGCTGGCGGGTCGGTTCGACCACAAGCCGGCGCAGCTCAGCGGCGGCGAGCGGCAGCGTGTGGCTGTGGCCCGCGCGCTGGTCAACAGCCCCAAGGTGGTGCTTGCCGACGAGCCTAGCGGCAGCCTCGACACGGCCAACAAGCAGGAACTGCACCGGCTCTTCTTCCGCCTGCGCGACGAGATGAAGCAGACCTTTGTGATTGTGACCCACGACGAGGCCCTGGCCGCCGAGGCCGACCGCACGCTGCGCATGCAAGACGGCCTCATTCTCCAACCCGAAACCCCTTCCGCCCCATGAGCCGCTCCTCACTGCTGCCGCTGTGGCTGCTCGCGGCACTGGCCGCCGTGCTGATGGCTTGCGGCCCCGACGATGTCGACCCGGCCTACACCGACTGCCGATATGACATTGTGACATACCGCGGTGTCACCCCTGGCGGACAGGAGGTCTACCACCTGGTGGGACGCGACAACGAGCCCACGCTCACTCTGCTCTGCAGCGGGGCTAAAGCACCAGAAGACAGCCAGATAGGTCGCCGCGTGCTGCTGCGCTACACGCCCGCCAGCGCCCTGCGTGGCGACACCTGCCGCGCAGAGGCGCACGCTGTCACGGCCATCGTGAGCGACTCGCTCCGCTACACCGTGCGTCCGTTGGCACACTACTTGCAAGACAATACTCCCGTGAAGCTCGGAAGCCTGTGGCGCACCGGCGACTACTTGAACCTGCACTGCCAGCTCGAGTACACCGGCCACAGCCGCCACTTCTACCTGCTGGTCGACAGCACGACCTGGCACGCCGACACCGTGCACTGCCATCTGGTGCACAACGTGTTTGGCGACACCACCCGCCACTGGCGCGAATGCTACGCGTCGTTCTATGTGGGCGCGGTGTGGCGGCAGCCATCGTGCCGCGTGATGCGGGTGCACATCGCCGATGTGGTGCGACCGGAGGTCACCTTCCGCGACTTCGCGAAGTGAATATTTTTTATTAACGAACTTTTAAACAAAACCCATTATGGCAGACAACCAGAACAAAAACCAGCAGCAAATCCAGATTGAAGTCCCCGCCGACGAGATGCAGGGCCGCTACGCCAACCTGGCCGTGATCACCCACGGCCCCAACGACTTCTTCCTCGACATGATTCTCATGGCTCCCAACACGCCCAAGGCTCGCGTGCAGAGCCGCGTGATCATGACCCCGGAGAACGCCAAGCAGCTCCTCATCGCCCTCAACGAGAACGTGCGCAAGTATGAGCAGGCCTACGGCGAAATCACTCCCCGCAAGCCCGCCGGCGGCAAGCAGCCCATCATGGACTTCCCCCTGCCCAAGGGACAAGCATAACACACTTTTCCATTTTCATCATTAGGGGGGTATGTCATAAATAGGGTGTTTCGGAAAATGGCCGCCTATCGGCGGGAAATTTATCAAATCTGTGTCAAATCTTTCAATAATTTTTAATTAATGCTTTTGTGAGATTTGAAAAAGATTTGAGAGATTTCCACGCGAAGCGTGCATATCATTTATGACACACCCTCCTGATTCCTAATCACACAGAATTATGTTGTTCGTTTACAACACGCTCACGCGCCGCAAAGAGAAGTTCACGCCCCTGAACGAGGGCCGCGTGGGCATGTATGTGTGCGGCCCCACGGTGTATGGCGACCCGCACCTGGGCCATGCCCGTCCGGCCATCACCTTCGACGTCCTGTTCCGCTACCTGCGGCACCTGGGCTACAAGGTGCGCTACGTGCGCAACATCACCGACGTGGGCCATTTGGAGCACGACGCCGACCAGGGCGAGGACAAAATCGCCAAAAAGGCCCGCCTCGAGCAGCTCGAGCCCATGGAGGTGGCGCAGTACTACACCCGCCGCTACCACGAGGCCATGCAGGCGCTCAACGTGCTGCCGCCCAGCATCGAGCCTCACGCCACCGGCCACATCATCGAGCAGGAAGAGCTCGTGAAGGAAATCATGGCCGCCGGCTATGCCTATGAAAGCAACGGCAGCGTGTACTTCGACGTGGAGAAGTACGACCGCGACCACCACTACGGCCGTCTGAGCGGACGCAACCTCGACGACGTGAAGAACGCCAGCCGCGAGCTCGACGGCGTGGGCGAGAAGCGCCACCAGGCCGACTTTGCCCTGTGGAAGAAGGCCCAGCCCGAGCACATCATGCGCTGGCCATCGCCCTGGAGCGACGGCTTCCCCGGATGGCACTGCGAGTGCACCGCCATGGGACGCAAATACCTCGGCAACCACTTCGACA
>CAMVDK010000083.1 GCA_947166165.1 uncultured Porphyromonadaceae bacterium | reverse complement strand
GCTGCTGGCGCGCTTCACGGGCGAGAATGAGGCCCTCTTCACCACGGTGTACAACGGCCGGAGCGACAAGCGCTTCGCCCGCTCGGCCGGCATGACGGTGAAGACACTCCCCGTGTATGCCAAATTCGACTCCGCCACCACGGTGATGCAATTCCTCATGGCGCATCAAGAGCAGATGGCGGGATGCCGCAAGCACGACATATATAGTTATTCCGACATGGCCGCCGACCTGCACCTGCAGTCGAACACGATGTTTGCATGGCATGGCGACATCTTCGGCAAGGACACCCTGTGCGGGAAACCGATGACCACCGAGCGCATAGGCATCAGCACCCTCAACGCGTTGTGCTACTTAAAGGCTTACACCCTCTCCGGGCGCTACTACGTCAAAGCCGAGTACAAGAGCAACGCCTGTTCCGAGGCGCTTGTCGCACAACTGCTCGAGAGCTACGAAGCGGCCCTCAATGGGCTGCTCACCGCCGGACGACTTGCCGACATCGACATCACCACCGACACCCAGCGTGCCCAGCTCGACGCTTTCAACCAAACGCACGCCGACTACGACAACACGCAGACCATCGTGTCGCTCTTCGCCCGCCAGGCGGCCGCCACACCCGATGCCGAGGCGGTTATATATAAAGATGTGCGGCTCACTTATGCCATGGTCGACCAGCTGAGCGACCGCATTGCCGCTCACGTGAGCAGCCTGGGACTCGGGGCCGAGGATGTGGTGTCGGTGCTCATCCCGCGGTGCCAGTGGATGGCGGTGGCCTCGCTGGGCGTGCTCAAGGCCGGGTGTGCCTACCAGCCGCTCGACCCCAGCTATCCCGCCGAGCGCCTCGCCTTCATGATGCAGGACGCCAATGCCGGCCTGCTCATTGCCGATGCCGATTTGCTGAGCCTTGTGCCCGACTACAAAGGCCCCGTGTTGCTCACACGCGACATCGAGGCCCTGCCTGCGGCACCAGCTCCTCAGGTGGACATCAAGCCTGAGCAGCTGTTCATCCTGCTTTACACCAGCGGCTCCACCGGCGTGCCCAAGGGCGTGCAGCTCACCCATGGCAACCTGGTGGCTTTCTGCAACTGGTACAAGCGTTACTACGACCTCAAGCCGGACTCTCGGGTGGCGGCCTATGCCAGCTACGGCTTCGATGCCTGCATGATGGACATGTATCCAGCGCTCACCAGCGGGGCTTCGGTCTACATCGTGCCCGAGGAGATTCGCCTTGACCTGGTGGCGCTCAGCGACTATTTCGAGCAGCAAGGCGTCACCCACTCGTTCATGACCACACAGGTGGGCTACCAGTTCGCCACCAGTGTCGACTGCCACTCGCTGCGCCATCTCTCGGTGGGAGGCGAGAAGTTGGCCGCCATCACGCCACCGAAGGAATATCACTTCCACAATGGCTACGGCCCTACGGAGTGCACCATCTTTACTACCGTCTTTGAGGTGCCCAAACCCATGCGTGAGATTCCGATTGGCAAGCAACTCGACAATCTGCGCCTTTATGTGGTCGACGCGCAAGGTCGCCGTCAACCGGTTGGAGCCGCCGGCGAGCTGTGGGTGGCGGGACCGCAAGTGGGTCGCGGCTACCTCAACCGGCCCGAGAAGACGGCCGAGGTGTTCATCAGCAACCCCTTCTGCAACGAACCGCCCTATGACCGCGTTTACCGCACCGGCGACATCGTGCGCTTTCTGCCTTCGGGCGATGTGCAATTCGTGGGGCGGCGCGACGGCCAGGTGAAGATACGCGGTTTCCGCATCGAGCTCAAGGAGGTGGAGGCGGTCATCAGGGAGTTCCCCGGCATCAAAGACGCCACCGTCCAGGCCTTCGACGACGAGGGCGGCGGAAAATATATCGCAGCCTATGTGGTGAGCGACCTGCCCGTCGACATCGAAGCGCTGAACGACTTCATCCTCGACCGCAAGCCCCCCTACATGGTGCCGGCCGCCACGATGCAGCTTGATGCCATCCCCCTCAACCAGAACCAGAAGGTGAACAAGCGCGCCCTGCCTAAACCCGAAAAACGGGCTGCCAGCGAACCGGTGGAGAGCAACGCGCCGCTCAACGTGCTCGAGCAGCAGCTCCACGACATGGTGAGCCAGATTGTGGGCAGCACCGATTTCGGCATCACCACCGTGCTGGGCTACGTGGGGCTCACATCCATCTCGGCCATCAAGCTCGCTGTGCTGGTCAACAAACGCTTCGGCGTGGCCCTCGACACCAAGTCGCTCGTCAAGACAGGCACAGTGCAGAGCATCGAGAACGAAATACTCAAGCACATGCTCGAGCAGGGCTCCGCCCACCCCGCCGCCGACCAGCGTCCCGCCGCCGCTGCCGAGCGGCTCGTCGAAGCCCCGCTCACCTATGCGCAGACGGGTGTCTACTTCGACTGCCTCAAGAATCCTGCGTCCACCATCTACAACATTCCCTACCTGCTCACCTGGCCGCAGGGTGTCGGCGCCGAGGCTCTCACAGCGGCGGTGCGCAAGCTGTGGGAGGTGCATCCCTCGCTTCGTGCCCACTTCGAGGCCCGCGGCGGCGACATCGTGCAGACCATCGCCGACGCCCCCGAGCTGAGTGTGGGCACCGTGGAGATGAGCGACGAGCAGCTCAGCGACTACAAGAACAAGTTTGTGCGGCCGTTCAACTTGCAGCGTCCCCCGCTGTGCCGCTTCGAGGTGGTGGTCACGCCCAAGGCCGTGCATCTGCTGATGGACGTGCACCATCTGCTCTTCGATGGCGGCTCGGCCGACCTGCTCATCCGCGAGCTGATCGACCTGCTCGAGGGTCGCGAGGTGGCTGGCGAACAGGTGTCCTATCTCGATTTTGCCGTCCGTCAGAAGCAGGACGAGCAGACCGAGGCCTTTGCGCAGGCCGGGCGCTTCTTCGCCGAGCAACTGGCCACCTGCGAGGGCGCCAGCGAGATTCCCGCCGACCTCAAGGCCGGCGACGCGCAAGGCTACATCGGCCAGGCCGTGGTGCCTGTCGACCATGGCCGGGTGGCCGACTTCTGCCGCCACCAGGGCATCACGCCGGCTCACTTGTTCTACGCCGCCACGGCCTATGTGGCTTCGCGCTACACCGGCAGCCGCGACGTGTATCTGTGCACGGTCAGCAGCGGGCGCAGCAACCTGAGCATTGCCGACACCGTGGGCATGTTTGTGGGCACGCTGCCGCTGCATCTGTCCATCGACGACGTCACCGTGGCCCAGCTGCTCCACAGCGCGAGTGCTTCGTTCGACGACACACTGCGCAACGAGAGCTATCCCTTCGCCCGCATCGCCGCCGACTACAACTTCCGCCCGGCCATCGCCTTCGCCTATCAGGTGGGCGTGCTCTCGGACTACAAATTGGGTGGACAGTCCATCGGCCTGCAGTTGCTGGAACTGAATGTGCCCAAGTTCAAAATCAATGTGAAAATCGAGGACGGCGGAGTGGTTGTGCAATACGACGACGCTGCCTACAGCCACGACCTGGGCTTGAGCCTTGCCGAGAGCATCGCCACCGTGGCCGAAGCCATGATGGCGCAGCCCGAGGCCCGCGTGCGGCAGCTGTCGATGGTCAGCCCGCGGCAGGCGGCTCAGCTCGATGCCCTGCGCAGCGCACCCAGTGCCGATGCTCCGCTGCACCTGATGCACGACTGCATCGCCCACTTTGCCGCCATCCAGCCCGACCGTCAGGCTTTGGTGGCTGACGATGCTTCGTTCACCTACGCCGAAATGGACCGCATCACCCTGCGCATTGCCCACGGATTGCGGCAGCGCGGCGTCGAGCCGCGCGACCGCGTGGCGCTGCTGCTGCCGCGCACCAGCCGCCTCATCCTTGCGCAATTCGCCGTGCTGAGGGCCGGGGCCGCCTACATCCCCTGCGACCCGGAGTATCCCGCCGACCGCGTCAAGCTCATCCTCGAGGACTCGGAGGCGCGATTCATCATCACCACCGCCGACCGCCTGGACACGCTGCCCGAAGGCAAGGGCATCGATGTGGAGCAACTCGTGGCCTGCACCGACTGCTCGCCGCTCGACGCCGGCATCACGCCCGACGACCTGGCCTATCTCATCTACACCAGCGGCTCCACCGGGCGGCCCAAGGGCGTCATGCTCCGTCACGAGGGCATCTGCAACTATCTGTTCGGCCATCCGGCCAATGTGCTGGCCAACGCCGTGGCCACCGATGCCTCGCGCGTGCTCAGCGTGACCACCATCTCGTTCGACGCCGCCCTGCAGGACATCGGCATCGCCCTCTACAACGGCAAGACGCTCGTGCTGGCCACCGAGGAGCAGACCGGCAACCCGCTGGCGCTGGCACGGCTCATCACCGACCATCACATCGACATGGTGTCGGGCACGCCGTCGCGCTGGCTCACTTGGCTCACGAGCGACGACTTCTGCCGCGCCATTGCCGGCATCAGCATCGTCAGGGCCGGGGGCGAGAAATTCTCCGACCAGCTGCTGCAACAGTTGCGCCAGACCACCAAGGCACGCATCTTCAACTGCTACGGACCCACCGAGACCACCGTGGCCTGCAACAACAAGGAGCTCACCACAGCCACCGGACCGGTGACCGTGGGCCGCCCGCAGCTCGGCGTGACCGAATTTGTGGTCGACGCCGACGGCAACGAGCTGCCCGTGGGGGTGGTGGGAGAACTGTATATCGGCGGCCGTGGAGTGGGGCGCGGTTACAACAACCTCGACGAAATGACCCGCGAGCGCTTCATCGACTACCACGGCGAGCGCGTCTACCGCTCGGGCGACTATGCCCGATGGCTGCCCGATGGCGATGTGCTGATTCTGGGCCGCACCGACAACCAGATCAAGCTGCGCGGACTCCGCATCGAACTCGGCGAAATCGAGAATGTGATGCTCAAGGTCGACGGCATGGAGAAGGTGGTGATTGTCATCCGCCAGATTGCCGGCAAGGAGCACCTGTGCGCCTACTACACGGCCTCGCGCCCGATTGCCCCCGAGGATCTCAAGGCCGAAATCGCCAAGAGTCTCACGCCGTATATGGTGCCCACGGCCTACTTCCAACTCGACCGAATGCCCATGACCCCCAACGGCAAGACCGATGTCAAGGCGCTGCCCGAGCCGCAACTGGCCGCCGCCGCGGCCTATGTGGAGCCGGCCACCGACACCGAGCGCACCTTCTGCCAGATATTTGCCGACATCCTGCAGATGGAGCAAGTGGGAGCCACCGACAACTTCTTCGACCTCGGCGGCACCTCCCTGGTGGTGCCGCGCGTGATTATCGAGGCCGACAAGGCCGGACTCCATGTGGCCTATGGCGACGTGTTTGCCAACCCCACGCCGCGCAGCCTGGCGCGACTGGTGACCGGCGAGGCCCCCGACACCGCCGACGCGGCCGACGATGTGGCATCGTTCGACTACACGGCCATCGACTCCATGCTCGGCGCTGTGGGCACGCTCGACGTGTTCCGGAACGGCGAGCGGCAGTCGCTGGGCGATGTGCTGGTGACCGGAGCCACCGGATTCCTGGGCATCCACATCCTGCACGAGCTCATCGCCTCCGACGCCGGCAACATCTACTGCCTCGTGCGCGGACGCACCGTGGAGGAAGCCGAGGGACGCTTGAAGACGCTCCTGTTCTACTACTTCGACGACGCCTGCGACGCGCTCTTCGGTAAGCGGCTGCACATCGTGCTGGGCGACGTGACGCGCGACTTCGACCCGCAGCTGCGCGTCGACACCATCTTCAACTGCGCCGCCATCGTCAAGCACTTTGCCGAGGGCACCGAGATTGAAGACGTCAATGTGGGAGGTGCGCAGCGATGTGTGGATTATTGCCTGAGCCACGGCGCACGGCTGGTGCACATCTCCACAGCCAGCACGCGTGGCCTCTGGGCCGGCGAGCCGAGGGCCGACGTGTTCACCGAGCGCCGGTTCTACATGGGACAGTTCCTGGGCAATAAATACATCCACTCCAAGTTCATGGCCGAGCGCCTCATCCTCGATGCCGTGGCCCGGCGCGGACTCAATGCCAAAATCATGCGCGTGGGCAATCTGGCCGCGCGTTCGACCGACGGCGAGTTCCAGGCCAACTTCTCGACCAACTCCTTCATGGGCCGCATCAAGGTCTATAACATGCTGGGCGTATGCCCGTATGCCATGCGCAGCAAGAGCGTGGAGTTCTCGCCCATCAACGAGGTGAGCCGTGCCATCGTGCTGCTGGCCTCCACCCCGCGCGAGTGCTGCGTCTTCCATCCCTACAACAACCACACGCAGCTGCTCGGCGATGTGCTCGAGGGACTGAGCTCGGTGGGGCAGGGCGTGCGCTTCGTCGAACTGGATGAGTTCGAGCAGGCCATGGAGCAAGCCAAAAACGACCCCGTCAAGTCGAAGTCGATGGCCAGTCTGCTCGCCTATCAGGACATGGCCCACGGACAGCGCACCACCGACGTGGCGCGCGACAACGACTACACCACCCAGGTGCTCTACCGCCTCGGATTCGTGTGGTCGCCCACCTCGTGGGACTATGTGGAGCGCATGCTCATCGCCATCGGTGGACTGGGATTCTTCGATTGAAAATGGCTCAAGCAAAAGTGATGAAAAGCGACAACAATATCGGTGCACAATTCTACCGCTACCTGTGGGCCTACATCCTTGTGGCTCTGTCGGGCTGTCTGGGCAATGTGGTGGATGGCATCATCGTGGGCAACCTCATCAGCGCCGATGGCGTGAGCGCCATCAACCTGTCGAGGCCCATCATTCAGTTCATCTTCACCCTGCACCTGCTCATCAATGCCGGCGGCGGCATGCTCGTGGCCTATGCTCTGGGGCGCGACGACCGCCGGCAGGCCCACCGGCTGTTCACGCGCGCATTGAGCGTGAGCACCGGCGTGGGCGTGCTGCTGGCCGTGATGTGCGGCTGGTTGCTCATCGAGCCTACGGCGCGATTCCTGTGCGACAACCAGCTCATCCTGCCGCTGGCGCGCGACTACATGCGCGTGGTGCTGCTCGGAGCCCCGGCCTACATCCTCATGTGGGGACTGTCGACCATGGTGGGCGTTGACGGCAGCCCCAGGCTGGTGTCGCTGGCGGTGATTGTCGACAATGTGGTCAACCTTTGCCTCGACATCGTGTTCATCAAGTGGCTGGGCTGGGGCATCACCGGCTCGTCGGTGGCCACAGTGGTGGGTCATCTGGTGGGCATCGCCATCCTGCTGTCGCACTGGAGTGGCGGACAGGCGAAACTCGCCCTTCACTTCGCCCTCGACGGCTTCTGGTCGTCGCTGCGACGGATTGTGGGGCAGGGCGCCCCGCTGGCGCTGGCTTCGGTGTGCCTCACGGCGCTGCTGCTGGCAGCCAACGCCATCGTCCTGTCCACGGTCGGACGAATGGGCATCTTCGTGTTTGCCGTGTGCATGAACCTGCTGCAGGTCTACAACCTCTTCCTTTCGGGCACTTGCCAGACGCTCCAGTCGCTGGGCGCCATCCAGGTGGGCAAAGCCGACGAGGGCGCTGTGCGCAGTGTGATCGTCAAAGGCTTTCGGTTCATCACCGTGTCGATGGTCGTCACCTGCGCCGTGGTGTGGGGGGTGCCGCAGGCCATCGCGCACCTGTTTGGCGCCAGCGACGACGCCACGGTTGCCGAGTGCAGCCATGCCCTGCGGGTGTTCGCCTTGAGCTTCATCCCCTTCTGCTACATCTATGTGCTCATGATTGTCTACAAGCTCTACGGCCACCACCGCATGGCCCTGTTCATCTCGCTCATGCTCTCGCTGGCGGTGATTCCCGTGCTCTGGTTCATGTCGCGAAGGGCCCCGCAATGGCTGTGGTACAGCTATCTGGTGGCCTACCTCATCGAAGCCGTGGCCATCGTGGCGGTCCACCGTCTGGGCCATTTGGCATTCAAACTACCCGCCAAGGACTGACTGTGCACACCCATCGCCCGTCGGGGGCGATGATGGTGCGCAGTTCGCGGGCATCCACATCGTTCAGCAGCGGCCTCAGGTCGCTGCTGATTCCTTCTCCGTGCCGCTTGAGCCAGCACTCCTTCATGGTCCACACCCGCGCAAAAGCCACCCCGGGGCTGGCGTCGGCCAGCACCTGGCGCAGTTCGTTGTCGCTGAACACGTGGCGCGCCACGTCGAGGTCCAGCGGGGCGACGGCTTCCACGTCGACACCCACCGGCTCGCTGCCCATGGCGCAGGCCACCGCCACCGGGCAGTGGCTCAGGTTGAAGTGCACGTCGGGCAGGGTGGGGAAGAAGGGTTTGCCGCTTGCCGAGTGCGCCACGGGAGGCACGTCGCTGAGCAGCAGCGTCTCGCGGCAGCAGCGGCGCAGCAGCAGCCAGGCAGCCACGGCCTGAAGGCGGTCGCTCTCGCGTCGCAGTCGCAGCACCCGCTCGCGCCGCCATGCCGGCAGCTCGCCCAGGTGCGCCAGCCAGTCGAGCCGGCCCAGATTGTCGTCAATCAGCAACTTTTGCACCGCGATTCGCTGTTTTTTCCCGCTTCTTGATTCTTGGTCAGGCTCAATCCAGTTCCACCACGGTGATGCCTGCACCGCCCATCTGCACGTGCTCGTCGTGATAGCTCTTCACGCCGGCCACGGTGTTGAGATACTGCCTGATGGCCTCGCGCAGCGCCCCGGTGCCCGTGCCGTGCATGATGCGCACGCGCCCGGCGCTGAACTGGATGGCGTCGTCGATGAAGTAGGTCACGGCCTGCAGGGCCTCGTCGGCGCGCATTCCGCGCACATCGATGTCGGGCTTGAAGTTCAGGTGGCGGTTGTGGATTTCGGCCTGTGCGCTGGCGCTCATCGAGGGCGCGCTGGTGCGTTCGGGCTTGCGCAGCGTGCGCTCGAGCCGTGAGGTCTCGACGCGTGTCTTGAGGTGTCCGAAGGCCACGAGGGCATACTTCTCGTCGAGGCTGATCACCGTGCCCACGGTGGTCGACCCCTTGAGCACCACCGAGTCGCCGGCTTGCAGCGGTGCGTCGGCGGCAGGGCGTGGGGCGCTGCGCTGCTTGGCGGCCTTCTTCTTGGCCTGCCCGGCGCGGGGCTGGCTCTGCCGCAGCTCTCGCAGCAGGTCGGCGCCGCCGCCCGTGTCGCCCTCCGAGGCGAGTCGCTGTTTGAACTGCTCAAGTTGCTGGCGCACCTGCTTGGTCTTCTCGCGCTCGGCCTGCATGGCGCGTATTTCCATGATGGTGCGCTCCACCTGTGCGTTGCTCTGCTCCACGATGTCGCGCGCCTCGCTCTTGGCCTGCTTGATGATTTCGCGCTGCTGCTCGCCCAGGCGCTCCAGGCGGCGGTTGTAGTCGTCGATGATGGCGTCGAGCCGCTTCTGCTTGCTGTGCACGTCGCGGCGCTTGTTCTCCCAGTAGCGGCGGTCGCGCACAATGTCGAGCAGATAGCGGTCCAGGTTCACGTAGTCGCTGCCCACTATCGCCGTGGCCTGGTCGATCACGCCTGCCGGCAGGCCTATTTTGCGTGCTATTTCGATGGCGAACGAGCTGCCCGGATAGCCCACCTGCAGCTGGAAGAGCGGCTGCATGCGCTGGCGGTCGTAGAGCATGGCGCCGTTCACGATGCCGGGCGTTTCCTCGGCCATGTGCTTCAGGTTCTGGTAGTGGGTGGTCACCACGCCGGTCACGCCGCGCTCGTTGAGCTGGCCGAGGATGGCCTGCGCGATGGCCCCGCCAATCTGCGGCTCGGTGCCGCTGCCCATCTCGTCGATGAGTACCAGCGAGCGAGGGCCGCCACGCTGCAGAAAGGTCTTCATGTTCAGCAGGTGCGAGCTGTAGGTGCTCAGGTCGTCCTCGATCGACTGCTGGTCGCCGATGTCGATCATGATGTCGTCCACCATGCCCATGTGCGAGTTGCTGTGCAGCGTGGGCAGCACGCCGCATTGCATCATGTATTGCACCACGCCCACCGTTTTCAGGCACACACTCTTGCCGCCGGCGTTGGGACCCGAGATGAGCAGGATGCGCTGCTCGGCGGTGAGCTCGAGCGTGAGCGGCACCACCGCTTTGCCCTGCTCGCGCAGCGAGAGCAGCAGTGCCGGATGCACGGCATGGAACCACTCGTAGTGCGGCCCGTCCACGATGTGCGGTAGCTGGCCGTCCACATCGATGGCAAACAGCGCCTTGGCGCGGATAAAGTCGAAAGTGCCCAGCGTGTCCACGCTCTCGAGCATCAACCCGAAGTCGGGCCGCAGCTCGGCCGTGAGCTCGGCCAGGATGCGGGCCACCTCGCGCTCGATCTCGCCCTCGCACTCGCGGATGCGGTTGCCCGCCTCCACCACCTCGGCCGGCTCGATATACACCGTCTTGCCCGAGGCCGAGGCGTCGTGCACGATGCCGCGCACCTTGCGCTTGGCGCTCGGAGCCACGGGAATCACCAGCCGCCCGTCGCGCACGCTCGGCTGCACATCGGCGTCGAGCACGCCCGCGGCGCGCCCTTCGGCAATCACGCGGCGCATTGTCGACGACACGCTGCCTTGCAGCTGCGCCAGCTGGCGGCGCAGGTCGCCCAGCAGCGGCGATGCCGTGTCGCGCACCTCGCCCTGGGTGTCGACCACACGCCCGATGGCCGCGATGGCCTCGGGAAAGGTGGCCATCGACAGCGCCAGGTGGCGCAGCGTGGCGAAGGGTGTGCTCGTGGCATCGGCCGAGGCAAAAAAGCGCACAATGGCCCCGATGGTGGTGAGCGTGCCCTGCAGCCGGAGCAGCTGCTCGGCGGTGAGCAGCGTGCCCGCCGGCTGGGCACTCTTCAGCACCGGACGCTGGTCGTGATAGTGGTCGAGCGGAAAGTCGCGCCCGCTCTCCACAAACTCGCTGGTCTGCTTCAGTTGCAGCAGCACCGCGTCGAGGCGCGTGCCGAAGCACATCTGCTCGCACCGCTCGCGCCCCATGGCGCTGATGCAGCGGTGCCCAATCTCGGCCCTGACCGCCGTGAAACCTATTTTCGACTCAAAATTGCTCGGATAAATCATGTAGTTTCGCTCAATGGTGTGTGTGGTGACAGGCGGAACATGGTGCCGGCGCGCCGCGCCCCGGCGGCACCCACACCCGCGCCGCCGCAAAGGTACAACAAAGTCTCCGACCAGCCAAGCGTTTTTCATGAATTCAAATCAAATCATGCAACGAAAGCGCTTCGTATGCATCGTTGGTGTGTGGTGTGTCGCTGACGGCCTCGCACCGCTGTAGAGCCGTCATACATGGCGGCTTGGTGGCCGAGTCGGTTGGGCCTCGCCTGGGCGAGGCCGGATGACCGGGTCAAAACGGCGGGAAGCTGCGTCACAACGTGCGACGGTAGGGCCATGACCTGTCATGGCCAGTTGACCGAATGCGTTGGTAATCAATGATGTGTGCACATTTTTTATGACTCGGCAACCGAGCGTGACAGGTCACGTCCCTACAGCCGCAGAACCCATCGCAACAAACTTCGACATGCTGCGACTGAACGATGGTAGTGCGATGGCAGGATTGCGTCAGGCAAATAGAAACAACAAATAAAACAAATGCTTGACTCGGTAGGAAATTTGTTCAATTTGTTTAATTTGTTGTTGTGAATAATATGCACCAACAAAAGCCGCAATCTGCTTGATTTGTTGCAGATTGCGGCTCTTGTGGGTAGCCGGCTGGCGGGGTGGCGCGCGGTGTGATGGCGCGACGCCGGGCCTTGGTGTGGCTTAGCAGCCGAGGCGCTTCTCGAGGTTGGCGCGGATGGCCTTGATGAAGTCGGCGCTGTTGACAGCGTGTGCGTCGACGCCTTCCATCAGGTTGACCAGGTCTTTGGTGACAGTGCCGCTGTTGAGGG
>CAMVDK010000082.1 GCA_947166165.1 uncultured Porphyromonadaceae bacterium | reverse complement strand
TTGTTGCACAAATCACCTTTGTCCTGAAAAAAACAGGGAGTTTTTCAGCAGCCTCCCTCGTTGGGTTGCAACGTCGCCACGGGATGCGTCGAGTTGGTGTTGTCGTCATACCATGCCACATCGCCCACGGTGTTGCTCCCGGCGTACATGCAGCCCCGGCTGCGGTTGCCGCCGCGCGCTGCGTATTCCCACTCCGCCTCGGTGGGCAGGCGGAAATGCTCGCCCGTCAACTCGTTCAGTTTCGAGATGAAATCATAGCACCGCGCCCAGCTCACCAACTCCACCGGCTGCTGCGGGTCGCTGGTCGAAGGACTCGGATTGCTGCCCATCACGGCCACCCAGAGCGCCTGCGTCACCTCGGTCTCGCCGATGTAGTAGCTCGAGAGCGTCACCTGATGGAGCGTCGCGTTAACGCCCACATCGCTGCTCGGCTCAACCGTAGTGCCCATCGTGAACGTGCCACCCTCTACGTACACCATCCGGAAAGTCACCCCGTTGACGGTGAACGACCTGGTGATGTTTCGGCCCAGCATCGCGTTGACCACGGCATTGAGGTCGGCCACGCTCACCCGGCCGTCGCCGTTCACATCGGCAGCTCTCCACGAAGCGCGCCCCAGGATGGTGTTCACCACCCGGTTCACATCGTTGATGTCGACCACGCCATCGCCGTTCACGTCATAAACCGACGCCCCAGCCGACAAAGCCGCCATCGACAGCATCAAAATCACAGATAGTAGTTTTTTCATAAATAGGTAATTAGCAAGCATGGCCAACACGCTAAGCAGCATTTGGCCGATGCAAATTTAGGCATTCCCAGCGAAACCGCCAAAAATACGATGTGCTTTTTCACTTTTTTACTTATTACTTCAATGTTTTCAAGCAACTGCAATCATCACCATCATATATGGCAAAACACGGTTCGGCCTATCAAGGATGCCATTCCTCGATTTTGATCAGCATCTTTTCGCCCGTGCAGTGGTGGCCGACAGTCTGTTCGCTGAGCGGGCGGCACGTTTTTTTCAACTCAGGGCCAACGCTTCGCTTTTTGGCCCTGGTTTAAAAAAACGTAAAGATTCTCGATGCGGTGACACCTTTGTAGTTCAGGCCTTTATTACGCTTCGCTGTTTAGGCCTTCACAACAAAGGTGTTTTTTATGTTTTTTAGAGGGTAGAAACTAAAGGGCAAGGCGGAAGCCGAGGAAGCTGTACGAGCTCGACGGCGAGAAGTTGCTCCGAGACGACACGCGGCAGCGCCTAGCGTTGCTAAACCAGCTGCCACCACGGTACACGCGGTTAGAGCCACTTGTAGGGCCAGTGGGATTGGTCTGCGCACCGCCGTTGTAGCCGCCTGACCAGTCGTGGCAACACTCCCACACGTTCCCGCTCATGTCGTACAGACCCAACTCGTTCGGTGCTTTTGTCGCCACGGGATGTGTCTTCGAGATGTTGTTGTCATTGTACCACGCCACGTCGTCCAAAGTGTTGCTGCCAGAGTATTTGTATCCCTTGCTCTTGTTGCCGCCACGGGCTGCGAACTCCCATTCTGCCTCCGTCGGCAGACGAAAGCGTTTTCCCGTAAGACTATTCAAGCGGTGGATAAAATTTTGGCAGTCACCCCAGGTCACATTATGTACTGGATGATCTTGCTGCTTCTTCCTCTTAAACCATCTAGTGAACCAGCTCGGGTTGCTGCCCATCACCGCCACCCACAGCGCCTGCGTCACCTCCGTCTCGCCGATGGAGTAACTGCTCAAAGTCACTTGGTGAGTGGGGTATTCATCGGAATAGGGGTCGCTTGTGCCCTGCTCGGCCGTCGCGCCCATCCTGAATGTGCCACCTTCGACGGCTATCATCTTGAACGTTACACCGCCAACAGTGAATGTTTCGTCTTTCAACTGTTGCTGGCTGGTAGGGCGTTTTACTGGTTGTGCTGCTGGCGGCACTTCCACCACCGTCACATCAGGGTCGCCGACGGTTTTGCCGGGTGACGATTCCTCCAAGAACATCGCCACACTCTGCGGACGGAGCTGGCGGGCGATGGTCATCGCCTGCTCCACGAGCTGGCGCGTGGCTTGGCTAACGCTGGCGGGCAGCGCGAGGGCGGCACCGCCGATGCGGTCGATAGCCGTGGGTGGCCGCTGCCCGCTGAGCAGGAAATACAGCGTGGCTCCGAGGGCATACACATCGCTCGCCGGCGAGAATTCCTGCACCTGACCCTGGTATTGCTCGATTGGCGCGTAGCCCTCGCTCATGCCGATGGGCGTGGTGCTGGTCTCGTGGCCTTCGCGGTCGTAGTTCTTCGAGATGCCGAAGTCGATGAGCACCGCCTTGCCGGCGGAGTCGAGCAGGATGTTGGCCGGCTTCACGTCGTAGTGGCACAGCTGTTTCTGCTCGTGCATGTAGTGCAACGCCGAGGCCACCTGACGCACGTAGTCCAACGCCTGCGACTCGGCCAGCGGGCCGCCGCGCTTCACCACGTCGTGAAGCGAGCCGCCGGACATGTAAGGCATCACGTAATACACCGTGCCGCGCTCCTCGAAGATGTCGATGATGCGCACGATGTGGGGATGCTCCAGCCCGGCCAGGTTGCGCGCCTCCTTGACGAACTTGCGGCGGTACTGCTCCACCTGCAGCGCGCTGCCCGTCGACGGCGTGGTCACCGCCCCCGACGCACCGTCGCGCCCGTTCATGTCTTTCATGAAGAACTCTTTGATGGCCACGGTGCGCTCTAGCATCACCTGCGTGGCGCGATAGGTGATGCCGAAGCCGCCTTGGCCCAGAACACCCTCGATCCTGTATTTGCCGCCCTGAAGCAGCGTCCCGTTTCGTAGGTTCATCATCGGTTTTGTTTTTTAGACTAAAAGAACATAAGGGTCATATATCACTTGACATGGGTTGTTCTTAGACAATAATTATTAGAATAAAAGAGTATAAGGTTCACAAGCTCTTGTGTCGGTTTCATTCCATCAGGTTAACACAATGCATTTACAAAAGCGGACATCATGCGATTTCTCAAACTAATCCCTTACAACGAAAAAGTAGAATGCGATGATGGCAAGGGCGAGCAACTTGCCGCCCCACGCATCCCAAAACGGCAGCTCGGGCTTGGTAGGTATGTCGGAGAAATGCTGCTGAAGATACTGGATTTCCTCACTGTCCAGTTCGACATAGGTTTGGTCATAATCTCCCACCTTGGTGTCGGTGTATAGCACATATTTCTCTGTTCCATAGTTAATCAGCGGAATCCAGAACAGCGAGAACTGATCGTGAATGATGCCCAGGTCGGCGTGATAGTAGCGTCCGTCGCTGGCTTCGACGGTATATTCCTCACTGTAGGGAAGCGACATCACCTTCTCAATCTCCTCGCCAAGGCTGTAGATGATGGCACCCCGCGCGTCGGCCTTGTGTACACAGGCCGACAGCAGCACAATCAATAAAAACATTCTCATTTTCATAATCGTTCCTTTTTTAAGATTAATATCATTTTATTACACAAACACAAATTTCACCATTGCACAAGCAGTTTTCGATAATTGTTCTGACCCAGATGCATAAGCCTTCCATTCCGGTGCTTCATTCCGCTTCTGGAATGAGATAAAAAACGGCAGGATTTGGCAGGTTCAAAAGTTTGACGTAACTTTGCGAAAAAATAAGCGATATGGAAGCAACTGTATTCACTCCCACCCAGATTCATTTGCTCAAGCTGTTTGAGCGCAAGAAGAGCGAAGACGACCTCAAGGAGCTGCAAGAAGTGTTGTGCAACCACTACTCTCACAAGCTCGACGCCATGCTCGAGTCGATGTGGCAGTCGGGCGAGCTCGACCAGCGGCGGCTCGACGAAATCAACGCCATGGACCTGCACGAGTTCATGCGCAGAAACCCGTAGGCCGTCATGCGCATCGTTCTCGACACCAACTGCCTCATCCAGAGTGTGGCCATCCGCAGCGAGTACCGTCCAGTGTGGGACTCCGTCTTGACGGGAGAGAACACGCTGTGCCTGTCCAACGAGATTGTAGAGGAGTATCTGGAGATACTTCAACGGCTTTTCAACACCGATTTTGCCAAAACTGTGATTGACACCCTGCTGGAATGCCGCCACACCGAGCTGATCACCCCCTACTATCGCTTCCACCTCATCGCGAGCGACCCCGACGACAACAAGTTCGTCGACTGCGCCATAGCGGCCAACGCCCGGTTTGTGGTCACCAACGACCGCCATTTCGACGTTTTGCGTCAGATTGAGTTCCCAGTGGTCAACGTCATCAGCCTGCGCGACTTTCTCCAGCTCCTTCGCCAGTAGCCCGCGCCATCGCAAGCCGCCCCCGAAGCCGCCCTGAAGCAGCGTCCCGTTTCGTAGGTTCATCATCGGTTTTGTTTTTTTAGACTCGAAGAACATAAGGTTTATATATCGCTTGACACGGGGTTACTTTTTTAGACTAAAAGAACATAAGGGCCATATAATTACTTGATATGGATTGTTCTTAGACAAAATTCTTTAGACTAAAAGAACATAAGGTTTATATATCTCTTGACATGGGCTGTTATCGATGTGGATGTTTTTCATTTCCGCCAGTCTATCATGATGAAGTTGTCGTCGAAGTTGCCCCACATCACGGGGTGCTGCCGGCCCCGGCTGAGCGACTTCACTCCGTTGCTCACAAAGGTGAAGAGCTCTTTGGCGGTGATGACGCGGTCACGGTTGGTGTCGGCTCCGCCGCGCAGCCCCTTGGCGAGGTAGGCGGTGAAGAAGCCGTTTTTCATCGATGGACTTTCGATCGACTTTTCGTTGGTTCTCGACGAGAGGAACATCACCACGTCGGACCGGCTTTTGTGGCTGGATGCCGTGCGCTTTTTGCGCCTCAACCCGCCCGACATGCACGCGTCGGCGAGCACCACCTTGCGCGTGGCCTTGCTCTGCCTGAAGATGGCGTAGACGTCGGCATAGCTCAAGGTGTTTCTGAAGCCGCTCTCGGTGTCGTAGGGACAGAAACCATTCTCGTAGCCGTGCCCGCTGAAGAAGAACACGACCATGTCGCCGGCCTGGGCCCGCCGGAACTGCCGCGTCATCACGTTGATGATGTTGGCCCTGGTGGCTTGCCGGCCCGTAAGGGTGACCACATTGCGGGTGCGGGTCTTATAGATGGCAGCCACTACCCGGGCGTCGTTCTCGGGCAAAGTGAGATTGGCCTCGCTGTGCTTGTAGTGGGCGATGCCCACGGCCACGACGTAGGTCTCGGCAGACAATGCGAATGCTGAAAACGCCAACAATAAAACCGACAGAAATCTCATCATATTAGTTTTTCGCAATTATAGACATGAGAGCATAAGCCTTTGACTGTGGTTGACATCATAACCACAAGCATTATTTTGCTTGTCTTTTCCTTCAACGAATGAATACGGCTGTCGCGACTTTCTATCTTGAAAGGCAATCTGCAAGACAATTCCACAAATGTGTTGACTCTTTGGAATGAATGGTTATGTTGCTGGCAATCAAGCATCCATGATGCCAGCGTCGGCATCGGGCATGTAATCGGGCATGTCGTCTTGATCCATGCCGCACTGCTGAGCCATGAGGTCGTCGTCCATGGGCTCCAGGTCGAAACCACCATCTGTGGTCTGGGCAATCTCAAGCTGCCTGCCAGTGTCAAGATCAGTCGCCGTGGGGGTGTTCCCTTGTGCCTGCGCATGCGTGACATAGGTATGGAGCATTTGCCCTGTGGAGATGCCTTGGTCTCTCACATCGTGCACTTCGTTCTCATCGTACTGGCCATTGCCATTCTCATCAAAAGCGAGCCCATCGATACGCCCGTCAGATTCTATGTCAACGGCTCTGCCGGCAACGTCGCCTACCTGCACTTCAATAATGGTGGCGACACCGCCCTCGCCGTTATCGGCCACACCAACGCCCACCACGCGCACGTCTGGATCGGAGGCTGGTTCGGGCTTGGGAGCCGGGGCTGGTTCGGGCTCGGGAATCGGGGCAGGTTCGGGGTCGGGAACTGCCTCAGCAACCGGAGTTGGGGCTGGCTCTGCAACGGGTTCGGGATGCGAAACCGCCTCTGGGTTTTGCTCGGGCTGTGGCCTTACCAGCTGCTCGGCGGCGGCTTCGCCAGCGGTGCCCAGGGCCGCCCCGGCGGCTGCCGCTGCCACCTCGGCCACGCGACGCTTGCCGCCGCCCGATGTCGTTGACTCGCAGGACGCGCCCTGCTGTCCTGCTTGCGAGTTGATTTCTCTTGTTCTGTCGTCTTCCATAATCGATTGTTCTAAATATTTTGTTGTTTTCGTTTAGGTGGGTTCTATAAATTGCTTGAGCCGAATTGGGCTTGATTGCTGAGCAGGTTTTGGCTCAAGCTGCGCGAAGCAGTAGCGGGCTACGGTTCAAGCAGTTGAGACAAAAGATGCCAGCAAGCAACCCAAGGCGGCCAAAACCATTCATTACTTTTTTGCAATTTATAGAAACCACCTTTAATATCTCTATTGTTCAAAACACTGAAAGGATGTTTCGATTGCTGGCACTGAGTTCGATGCAGTATTCATCGTCATCACTATTGCTGTGGCTGCCATGAGTTTTGTAATGCTTCTCAATCTTGCGCTGGCTCATCACCTTGCTCTCCCCCACTCTGCAGCCTGCATAGTCGTAATAGACATGTCGGGCGGTGAACCTTGCCTGGGCGCAGCTCTGGTCGGGATTGAGCCACTCCACCTGCTGCGCGGTGTCGATTCCATCGTGGGTCACCTTCAGCGCTCCACAGTTCACAATCCATTTCACTTCCAGCGTCTCGATGTCGATGCGATAAAGGTGAAGCTTGTAGAACAAGTCACAGCTGCCGGCTATGCTGGGACGAAGGACTACGAAAAGCCACTTGCCGTCGGGCGAGTGGAAGTACGCCATCCAGAAGATGTCCGATTCATCCATTCGCCACTCATTGCCGTCTTCATTCACATCCATGTTCACAAAGCGCAACACCTGCTCATTGCAGCATAACCGACGGCCTTGCCCAGCGGTGTCGTCCACAAGTTTGAATGCCAATTTCCCGCCCTTCGAATTGGTCGCGGAAAACAGCAACATTTCGCCGGCTCTTTCGCACGGCTGAATTGCGGCATACGCCATCATCATGGCCGACATGTGGAACATTGCCGCCAAAAGAAACATTCTGATTCGTGTCATCTCTGCTATTTTGGACAAAAGAACACAAGGTACACAAGCTACTTTGCAGCCAGAGGTTATAAAAACAACCAATCCGATATTCGCTTATTATGGTGAGTTGAATAAATTGCTTGAGAAACGTGCGGCAATCACTTTGGCGATGAGCGCATAGGCCACGGTCACATCCATGCCGAGTAATTGCCGTCGGAATCGGCGAAGAAATAGGTGCCGTCGCTCAGGAATTTCAGTCGCGCCACATTGAGTTTGGTGCTGTTCAGCGCGTCTTTAAGCCGCTGCGGCACATTGCCAAAGAAGCGGTATCCGTCGGCATACACCACAGCCAGTCCATCGTCGGTCATGTGCGCGGTCCAGATTCTCCCATACTTATAGCTGCCTTCCTTCATGAACTCCATGAAACTCTCGCTCGAGGCACAGTAGAGGTCTTGCGAGATGATAATCCAATCGCCCTCATCGTTGAAGGCCACCGAGGTCACCACTTCGCGCTTGTTGTTGAACTCGCGCAGCTTCGATTCCAGTCCATAGGGCAGGTAGTTCCACCGAAAGCCGTTGTTGCCGTACAGAATCAGCCAATGGCCGCGCTCGGTGAGCTGGATGTCGTCGATATACTCGCCATCGTTGCGCAATTCCTTGATGGCATCGGCCAAGTCCGATGGTATTCCGCTGTAGGAATACCCGTTTTTCCCACTCAGGGCGATGTCGCCGCCGGTGAGCGTCAGGGCCACATTGCGGCAGTTGCCCCAATTCCTCATCGAATTCTTGATGTAGTCGCGGCTGTTCTGTGCCTGCGCCATTGCGGGCAGCAGCATGGCCAGCAATGCCATGAGAAACGTAATCTTTTTCATAGTTATTGGTTTTGAGTTATAGATGATGTGGTTGGTTAAATATGCGAATCTTTGGTTACTTTATTGCCTCAGGGGGGGCGGAATGCTAAAGGGCGAGGCGGAGCCCCTGGTAGCTGAGGTTGAGGCGGCTCGACGGCGAGCAGTTGTCGCGGTTCGACACGCGGCAGTACCAGGCGTCGAAGATCCAGCCCCCACCACGGATCACCCGGGACCAGCCGCTAGCAGGGCCGGTGGGATTCACCTGCGCTCCGCTGCTGTAAGCGCCATACCCGTCCTGGCACCACTCACACACGTTCCCGCTCATGTCGTACAGGCCCAACTCGTTCGGCGACTTCGTCGCAACAGCATGCGTCTTGTCACCGCTGGTGGCTTTACACCACGCTACGTCGCCGAGGGTGTTGCTCCCGGCGTACTTGTAGCCCTTGCTCTTGTTGCCGCCACGGGCGGCAAACTCCCATTCGGCCTCTGTAGGCAACCGAAAGTTCTGACCCGTCAGCTGGTTCAACTTCGCGATGAACGACTGGCAATCCTCCCAGCTCACCCACTCCACCGGGCGCTGAAGGTCGCCCGTGAATTGGCTCGGGTTGCTGCCCATCACGGCCACCCACAGCGCCTGCGTCACCTCGGTCTGCCCGATGCTGTAGCCGCTCAGCGTCACCTGGTGAGCCGGCTTCTCGTTGCTCTCGGCATCGCTGCCCTGCTCGGGCGTGGCGCCCATCGTGAACGTGCCGCCCTCGACGGCCACCATCGTGAATGAAACATCATTCACAGTAAAAGTCCGGTCGGAAACGGGTTCGTGTGTTTTGTTTTTTCCTGCCGCATGCTGAACTTCGAGCGGTGTGCTGTTGCCATCTTCACCCTTCTGCGACAGATTATGCCACAAAACAAAACCGACAACTGCTGCAAAAGCCATTGCCAACAACCAATAAGGAGCCTTTTTGCTTGCGAACTTTTCCACATCGCACCCATCAGGGCGAGCTTCCGACTCATCAGCAGTCGATGATGACTTATTATCGCCGTCTGGCAGTGCCACCATGGTTATGTCAGGCTTCTCGGCAGGTGGCGCGGCGGTAATCGTGCCTATAAACTCCGCTACCGACTGAGTGCGCTGCTTGCGGGTTTGCATGGCGGCTCTGATGGCTTGCACCACATGCTCACTCACGCCATTGCGCTGCAGCGGGGCGAGCGGCAGGCCATCCTCTCCAACCACCAGCGACTCGGGCGGTGTCTCGCTTGTCAGGAGCTTGTAGAGCGTGGCGGCCAGGGCATAGACGTCGCTCTGAGGCGAGAATTGTTGCACACCGCCCTGACGGTACTGCTCGGCCGGAGAGTAGCCGTGGCTGATGCCAACAGGCGTGGTGGTCGTGCCCTTGTCGGTGGTCACGTCGTACTGCTTGCTCACACCGAAGTCGATGAGCACCACACGGCCGTCGGTGCAGCGCACGATGTTGCTAGGCTTGATGTCGAGGTGGTTGATGTGTTTGCTGTGGATGAACTGCAACGCGTCGCCCACGGCGGTCACGTAGCCCACGGCCTCGGCCTCGGGAATGGCACCGCGACGCGCCACCAGCTGGGCAAGCGACTCGCCATCGAGGTATTCCATCACATAGTAGGCGGTGCCGCGCTCCTCGAACACGTCGATAATCTTCACGATGCCCGGGTGGTTGAGCCGGGCTATCATCTGCGCCTCCTTGACAAACTTGCGGCGGAAACGGCCGACCAACTCGTGGCTCGACTCAGAGCCGACGGTCACCGCACCGGAGCCGGCAGCGCGACCGTTCAGATCCTTCATGAAAAATTCCTTCACCGCCACCGTGCGCTCGAGCATCACTTGCACGGCGCGGTAGGTGATGCCGAAGCCGCCCTGGCCCAGCACGCCCTCTATCCTGTATTTGCCGCCCTGAAGCAACGTCCCGTTAAGAAGGTTCATAGGTATAATAATTTGCTATAGCGTCCAACAGCGTACTCAAATATCAGTCATATAGCAATTCATCGTCAGACGTTGGATTGCATATAAAGTCATTACAAACATTAATTGATGTTTGCTTCTTGTGGCACTTGGGTTTAACATTAATCTCTTCGATAGAAATTATTTTAGCCGCTCCCACAAAGAGTCCCTCACATGACTCTGATTTCAGAACATCCTTTTGTTCAGACGTTTTCCAATATTTTAATGCTATATTATTGATCGCTGTTAGGTCTTGTTCATTCAAATCAATCTTCAAACGATATTGCACTAAATCGACATTTATGACTTTTGCATCAAGCCATACAAGTTCACCCGTCAATTCCAATTCAAAAAGATAACACTGACCACCGTCATCTGGAGCCCATTCTAAATAGTTATCTTTGCTAGGAAAGATAAAAACACATTCATGACGTGATGGAAGTTCTGAAAATTCTTGCTTTCGAGCATCTTCAAATATACGTTCATATAAACCCTTAAATTGAGAACTGAACGAATCTCTTTTTATGGGTGACAAACCGTAAAGATGAATTACTTCAGATTGAAGACATTCTGACTTTATGATTCGATATGCCTCATAATTCTTTACTTTCATCTTGCTGAAGGCACCTTCATTGATTTGTAAATAACTAATCCAAGTATAATATATAGACTTATATTACATATGGTTAACAAAGTTAACAAAGAATAACCCAAATCACCTATAAACAACAACAACAACGACAGCATAAATAAAGATTGCAGATAAAACGCAACACTTATAAACCTAAAATGGTCTTTACATAAAGAAAGCAATAAACCATTTAGCATACAAATAATAAAATGAACCAATGTCCACCAAAAACCATATCCAAAATAAATAAATGGAAAGAAAAATGGATCGAAAGTTAAAGGATTATTTAAAATATTAATACAATCAATTGATAGCACAACTATCATCAATAATAACAAGAGTGGAATTATTCTTTTTTGAAGATTATAGAATCCTTTGCAAAGAATAGATAGTAAAAATATTTCTGATAAATAACTCGTTAATAAGGTTATGCTCCAGCAATAATCAAACTGGAAGTCAAAATAATCAAAACCTATTAAATAAAAGATTCTAGCGGTAAGTCCACAGAATGCTATTATTACAATCAAATATCTCCAAAGTCCACTATTGACTGATAATGGCAAATTTGTAATAAGTCCTTTTTTGCTCTCTGATATCGCTTGATGCACTAGATTAGCTGAGGTTGATGAATAATCTCCATTGTATGTGGATGGCATACTCCCACATGCCCCCAAGCCTCCTTCATTCTCCCTCGACGAAGGAAAACTGTTATTATCTTTGGTAATGGTGACATCATCGCAGATGGGCGGGAGTGGCGGCGTTTTTTCTTTTTGTTCGGCAGGGGAAGATGCGATGAGTCCCATCCTCTTTTTCACCTCTGCCACCGACTGCGGACGGCGAGTGCGCTGGGGCTGCATCATCCACTGGATGAGGTCGCGCATGTCTTCGCTGACGGTGGCGGGGAAGTGGAAGGCGGCGGAACCATCGTCCTGGATGTCGCTGTACTGCGGCGGCTTTTGGGCGGCGAGCAGGCGGTAGAGGGTGGCGCCGAGGGCGTAGAAGTCGGTCCAGGGACCCACCTTGTCGAGGCGGCCTTCCACCTGCTCGAGGGGGGCGTAGCCTTTGGTGTAGGCGGCTTCGGTGGTGGCCGCCGCGCCGCCGGTGCTGGCGTCGTACTGCTTGCTGGCGCCGAAGTCGATGAGCCGCGCCATGCCGCTGCGGTCCACCATGATGTTGCCAGGCTTGATGTCGAGGTGGTAGAGCGGCGGCACCGAGTGGTGCACCATGGCCAGCGCCAAGCCCAAAAAGCCGAAAAA
>CAMVDK010000081.1 GCA_947166165.1 uncultured Porphyromonadaceae bacterium | reverse complement strand
ATGAGTGCCATGGCATCGGGGTCGTCGGGGTCGATTTGTGCGGCCTCGAGTATCTGCGGCGACCAGCTGCCGTCGGGATTGTAGGCCAGATAGGGGCCTCCGCCGGGTTCGCCCTCGTTGCGCACCATGCCGCACACGCGCAGCGGACGGTTGAATTTGGTTGTCAGATACTGGGCGAGCCGCTCGTCGTCGAGTTTTGCGGCCTCGTCGTGATGGGTGCACAGCGGGCCTTCCAGATAGTGCAGCATCTGTTCCAAGCGCTCGCGCGACGGGGTGGCGGCTTCCAGCTCGGCGAGCATCTGTGCGAGTTGCTGCTGAGTGTCGACCAGCACGCCTGCAATGATTTTCTTGTAGCGTGTGGTGGCGGCGCGCAGCGCCTGAGGCACCACGTTGTCGATGTTCTTGATGAATATCACTGCGGCCTCGCGTTCGTTGAGATTCTCGAGCAGGGCGCCATGGCCGGCGGGGCGGAAGACGAGTTGCCCGTTCTGGTCGCGGTAGGGGGTGCCATCGGCCGTGGCGGCTACGGTGTCGGTGCTCTGACGCTGCTCGGAGAGCGTGATGCGGTATTCCACACCCCACACTTGCTGCATATGGGGGACGGCCACGGCAAGCAGCTGCTCGAAGGCCTGCCGGTGTTCGGGCGAGACGGTGAAGTGGAGGTTCACCACGCGGTCGGCCCCGGCGGCATACTGGGCTCCCTCCTCGAGGTGCTCCTCGATGGGTGTGTGCACCGTTCCTGTGGCGGCTCGGTGGAACTTGAGCAGCCCTTTTGGCATGGAGCCGTAGCCCAGTCCGTCGCTGCCGAGCAGCGTGTCCACCACATCGGCGCAGCGGCCGGCTTCAACGAGCTGGTCAGCACCCAGGCCGAAACGCTTGTTGCAGGCGCGGTTGAGCAGCGGGAAAAAGGCGAAATGGTGCAGCCCTTCGAAGAAGGCGGTCTCGAAGTCGTTGCCCGGGGTCTGACGGCCGCTGTCGACGAAGGCGAACAGATTCTTGAACATTCGGCTTGCCGCTCCCGATGCAGGGACCAATTTCTCGACGCTGGCTCCGGGCTGCTGCAGGTAGTGGTTCCAGCACTGGATGTAGTGCCGCTCTTCGGCGGGGGTGAGCACTCTGATTCCTTGACCCTGTGTGGCCACAGCGTGGATGCGAAGGCGGGGGAACCCGGCCTTGAAGCGAGCCAGTTGGGCATCGACCTGCTCGGGGGTGATGCCTTTCGATTTCATTTGATTTAAGTCGTTGTCGGAATACATATTCATTGTCATTATTTCGGTTTTCGCTGTCAGTATGCCGGATTCGGAGCGACCATTGGGCGCATCTTGCCGCAAAGGGCGGCGACGGCCAGGCTCCGAAGCCCGGAAAGACTAATTTTTGTCAAAGTTACTATTTTAGTTTTATATGTGTTGCATTTTCCGGGCAAAAAAATTAATTTTGCTCATTAGTTTTTTTGTTGATTGACCGAAGATGACCGACTCATACTTTCTCGCCGAAGAGCGAAAAGAGATTGTGACAACAGTCAAGCATCTGGCTGGCAGATATTTGCATCTGCTTTCGCGCGCCGATGTCGACTTTGTTGACCGGCAACTGCGTCAAGGGGTGGACAGCGGCTTGTATGCCCGCGACTTGCATGGCGTGAACCCGATTCTGCGCAGCATGCGCACGGCATGGCTGCTCACCGAGCAGGTGGCGCCCGACCGCAGCATGCTGCTGGCGTGCCTGCTCTACAACCTGTGCCGCAAGAGCGAGAAGACCCACACCCAGGTGGCGGCGGTGCTGGGGGGCGATGTGGCCCGGCTGGTGAGAGGGTTGATCAAGGTGTCGAGGCTCTACAGCAAGCAGTCGGCCGTGCGCGACGAGAATTTCCAGAAGCTGCTGCTCACCTTTGCCGAGGATATTCGGGTGGTGATTATCATGATTGTGGACCGCATGGCGCTCATGCGCGCCATCAACCACCATCCCGACCAGGACTTTGTGCGCGACATCGCGCTCGAGGCGCGCTATCTCTACGCCCCCCTGGCCCACCGGCTGGGGCTCTACCAAGTCAAGACCGAACTCGAAGACCTCTCGCTCAAATATCTGAACCGGAAAATCTACACTCAGATTGCCGACAAACTGAGCGAGACGAAAGAGGTGCGCGACCGCTATGTGGCCGACTTCATCGCTCCCGTCAGGCAGGCCCTCGAGCGCGAGGGCATGACGTTCGAAATCAAGGGACGCACCAAGAGCATCAACTCGATTTGGAACAAGATGAAGAACAAGCACGTCGACCTGGGCGGCATGTACGACCTGTTTGCCATCCGCATCATCCTCGACTCGCCGCTCGAGCGGGAGAAAAAAGACTGCTGGGTGGCTTACTCGATAGTGACCAACATGTATCAGGCCAATCCCTCGCGCATGCGCGACTGGATCACCATCCCCAAGAGCAACGGCTACGAGTCGCTCCACGCCACGGTGCAGGGGCCGGGCGGCAAGTGGGTGGAGGTGCAAATCCGCACGCGCCGCATGGACGAGATTGCCGAGCGGGGACTGGCGGCGCACTGGAAATACAAGGGCATCAAAAGCGAAAAAGACCTCGACGCATGGATGAACAACGTGCGCGAGGTGCTTGAGTCGGGGCAATCAGGCCAGATGGAGCTCGTGCGCGAGATGAACATGAACCTCTATGCCGACGAGGTGTTCGTTTTCACGCCCAAGGGCGACCTCCACCGTCTGCCGCAGGGAGCCACGGTGCTCGACTTCGCCTACGCCATCCACACCCATGTGGGCAGCACCTGCGTGGGCGCCCGCATCGACGGCAAGAACCAGCGGCTCAACTACCGGCTCCAGAACGGCGACACGGTGGAGGTGATCACCTCGTCGACGCAGGTGCCCAGGCTCGACTGGCTCAACTATGTGGTCACCACACGTGCGCGCAACAAAATCAAGGTGGCTGTCAACGAAGCCCGGGCCCGCCAGGCCGAAATGGCGAGGGAGATGCTCCAACGCCGGTTCAAGAACCGGAAAATCGCCTTCGACGAGGCCGTGATGATGCGGCTGGTGAAACGCCTGGGCTTCAAAACGCTCACCGATTTCCTGGTCGACATCCACGAGCAGCGGGTCGATGTGGCCGACTTCGTCGAGCAGTATGAGCAGCAAATCGACAAGCAGACCGAAGCGCAGACCTCGGTGCCGGGAACGGCCGAAGAGTTTGTACTCCACACGCCGCAGCGCGAGGAGCATTTGGCCGGCGATGTGCTCGTGATTGGCGAGGGGGTGAAGGGCATCAACTACAAGCTCTCGAAATGCTGCAAGCCCATCTATGGCGACAAAATCGTGGGCTTTGTGGCCAGCGACGGCGCCATCAAGATTCACCGCGCCGGATGCGGCAATGTGAAGCACCTGATTGCCAAATATCCCTATCGCATGATCAAAACGCAGTGGTCGGGAAAAATCGGTTCGCAGTTCGCTGCCTCGATCCGCGTGGTGGGGCGCGACGACATCGGCATCGTGGCCAACATCACGTCGCTGATCAACAAAACCGAGAATGCCACGCTACGCAACATCGCCATCAATTCGCACGATGGCGAGTTTGAGGGGCATCTGGTGGTGAGTGTGCCGAGCATAGCCATGCTCGACGAGCTCATGGCCCGGATGCAAGCCTTGAAGGGGGTGCGCCACGTGTCGCGCGGCTCTTAGCCTAATGCCTGTTTGAACTGGTCGATGCGCTGCCGCAGTTCGGGTGTGACGCGGTGACGGCCGTAGAGCGAGCGGCCGCTGAGCAGCAGGTCGAGGTAGGCCATCGTGTAGGCGTAGCAATCGAGCATGCTGACTGTCGACTCACCCAGTGGCACACTTTTGTAGGCTCCAATCCGGGTCATCACTTCCTCCGTTTCGGGCCAGCTGCGCAGGATGCTGTTCACCGGATAGTGGACGGGAGTGTCCACATAGAGTTCATTCCCGTCATGGTCGATGCATTTGATGTGATAGGGACGGCGGTTGTAGACCCGTGCCGGGAAGGCGTCGCCAAGCGCGTCTTCGATGGCGTGGTTGAAGGTCATGTTGTGCAGCGTGGCACCCACAAACAGCAGCTTTGCCCGGCGGGCAATGAGCTTGTAGTAGGGGCTGTGGACGCCGAACGGCGTGGAGTCCAGGTGATGCTCGCCCGTGTAGTCCTTGGCGTCGGGCCCCAGCGCCACCACCGAGTGGGTGGGGTGGATGCTGCGGCACGCCCCGGGATAATCGGCCAGCTTCTCGTTGACGGCGCCCATGGCGATAGGGGCTGTGCGCACGTCGAACACCATGTCGTCGGTGAGCCATTTGGCAAACATGCCGCGATAGGGCAGTGCCGACACAAGCAGGGTGTGGCGCGAAGTGTCGACGGTCTTCACAATGCTCTCGGCCAGGAATTTTGCGCCCCCTTGCACTTTGCCGATTTTAATCATCGACGAGTGAAGCATCACGTCGGTGTCGATGGTGAACTCGGCCAGTGCCGCTTCGACCTGCTCACGCGTGACGCGGGTGCGGCGCGACACTTCGAGCGCATGTTCCAATTCCATTTGCTGCGCACGCTCGCGGATGGGCACACTCACAAAATCGGGGGCATAGAGCAGGCCTATCTGCAGCCACGCTTTCAGACGATGATTCATTGCTTGTCGATGAGTTGGCTGATGGTGATGAAAGTGTCGCCACTACTAGCGGCACGCTCGACGAAGGCGGCTAACCGTTCTACCGAATAGGGCGTGGCGAGTTTGGGATGGCCAAGCACAGTGAACACGCCTTTGCCCATCCGTTTTGCCGAGCGGAGGGCGTCGCCGAGGAAGGCGATTTTGAGCCCGTCGATGGTGGCCTGGCAGTTCTGGCGGCTCGTGAGCCGGGCCACGATGCTCTCGCTGGCAGTCTTGACGGCGATGCCGTCGCCATAGGTGTGGTGATGCGGCAGCTTCACCAGGCGGTTGGTCACACGGTTGAAGGCCAGCCGCCAGTGGAAGAGCGGCGACACCTCGTGCATGCTGATGGGCACCTCGGTGAATGGGCCGTCGCTCTGCGGCTGGCAGATGTCGTCGCCAAACCGGTAGGTGTCGCTTGTTGCCGGCACCGTGGTGTAGTCGTAGCGTTGCTGGCTGGAGTTGTAGCTGGTGCCGGGGCACACCGTCGAGTCGGCCACCAGTGAGTTGCGTTCAAACACTTGTCGCAGCAGCGAGGTGGGCTGTGCCGAGAACCCCCCCGCGCGGAAGGCGCGCGTGGGGTGCCCAAGCGTCTCGTCGAGCAGCGCCTTGGCCTGGGCTGTGAGCTGGCAGGCGGCGTCGGGCTCGAGGTCGCAGAGCTTGTAGTGGTTGTGGTCGAGGCGCCACTCGCCGCCGTCGTAGGTGGAGTAGGCCCAGTGCGGATGGATGTGCAGCTGCACGTCGTGGCCCGCGGCATCGAGTTGCCGGATGTGCCGCGTGATTTGCTCCACATCGGCCGCGAGCTGCTTGTGGCCGATCGACAGCTGGCTGGCACGCAGCAGGTAGGTGGCGTCGACAAAGACGGTGAACTTGGCGCCCACCGGCTCAACGGCCTTCTGCAGGTGCTCCATGGGCTCGATCAGGCAGTGCTCCACCGTGCCGGTGCGGCTGCCCAGAAAGAGCTCATAGTCGAGCGTGAGTAGGATTTTCATCGTTTCAGAAGGTCAGCATCGTACCGGCCCACGACAGGCCGACTCCGAAACCGGTGATCATCACGCGCGACCCCTTGGTGATTTTTCCACTTTCGATGGCCTGCACCAGACCCACCGGCACGGTGTTGCAGCTGGTGTTGCCCGTGTTGGTGAGGTCCACGTGGTATTTGTCCTTCGGAATCTGGGTGATTTTACGGATGGTGTTGAGCATGAATTTGTTGGCCTGATGGAAGACGTAGTAGTCCACATCGTCCTTCTCAAGCTGGTTCTTGTCCAGGATGTTGGCAATCATTTCAGGCACATGCTCAACCGAGAAGTTGAAAATCTCGCTGCCGTTCATGTAGGTGTAGTCGTCGCGGCGTACGTTGCCCTCCTCGTCGATGCTCGATGCGCCGGTGCGCTCGGGGTGACGGGTTCCACCTGTCTTGATGATGAGATGCTCGGCGCCACTGCCGTCGGTGCCCATGTCGAATTTGCCGACCTTTGCGATGCCTTCGGTCGACACCACGCATGCCGAGGCTGCTTCGCCGAACAGAATCTTGTTTACGTCTTCGGGATGAAGGCTCTTTGTGGGGGTGTCGCCTGTGAGCAGGAGCACATTCTTGGCGGCTCCGCTGGCAATCAAGCCGTCGGCAAGCATCAGTCCGTAGACGAATCCCGAGCAGCCCAGGTCGATGCTCACAGCACCGGCACTGGTGGGGATGCCAAGTCGGTCTTGAACCAGGCACGAGGTTGAGGGTATCACGTAGTCGGGGAACTGTGTGCACATGATCACGAAATCGATGTCGCTCGGCCTGATGCCGCTGTCGGCAAACAGCTTGAGTGCGGCTTTAACTGCCAGGTCGCTTGCCGTTTCGTCGGCGGCGGCAACGTGGCGGTTCTCTACGCCGATGGCTTTGGCCGTCTTGGCCACATCGACATTAGGCAGTTCCTGCTGCAACTGCTCGTTGGTGACAATGTTCTCGGGAAGGTAATAAGCTAGTGCTTTGATATACGACATGAGAAATGTTCAGTGTTCGGATTTATTGGAATTACAAGTAAACGAAATCGCCTTCTCCTGTAGCTATACAAAGGGAGGCGAAGGCGGCTACAAACGCTTGGCGCCTGCGGCGATGTGGACGTTGGTGCCGGTCATGCGCACGGTGGCGTCGCTGAGCAGGTACACGGCCAGATAGGCGATGTCTTCGGGCTGGTTGTACTGGTGGAAGAGGTAGCTGTTCTGCTCGTCTTCGCGCAGGCTTTCCTCGGTCATTCCGCCATGCACAATCAGGTCGGTCCACACCATGCCCGGGCTGATGACGTTGACGCGTATCAGGCGCTGAGCCAGTTCCAGCTTCAGGCAGTTGGCGTAGGCCACAATCGCCCCCTTCGAGGCGCAGTACACGCCGTTGGCCACATTCGGGTAGTCGTAGCCCAGCGAAGCGACAAACACAATCGAAGCGCCCTTGTTCACCTTGCGCTGCTTGAGCAACTCGGCTTGCAGGAGCACCGGGGCTTTGAAGTTGACGCCCATCACCAGGTCGATGTCGTCGGCCTCAATCTGCTTGCAGAGCTTCGAGTGTCCGATGCCGGCGCAGTGCACGATGCCGTCGAGCTTGGGCATCTGCGCCACCAGTGCGGCCACGTCGCCCGTCAGGTCGCCCGCCACCACCACGTGGCTGCCGGGGGCCATCAGGGCCAGCGTCTCGGCCAGCTTGTGCTCGTTGCGGCCGTTCACCACCACTGTGGCGCCCATGTTGGAACACGCCACAGCGGTGCTGCGACCTATGCCCGACGAGGCTCCGGTGACAAGCACCGTTTTCCCCTCGAGCGAGAATGGATTGGCGGCCATCACTTGCTGCACACCAGGTTATAAACGTCCTCCACGGTCACGCAAGCCTTGAGTTCCTTGCCCTCAATCTTCTTGCCCATGGCGGTTTTGACAAAGGCAATCACTGCCATGCCGGTGAGCGAGCTCCACTCTTCCAGTTCGTGGAACACGGTGCCTGCCTGGATTTCTTCGGGGTCGGTGTCGTCGAATTGCTCTGCAAATCCGTTCACAAATTCTTCTAAGTTCATTTCAGTTTTTCTTAAATTTGAGCGGGGTTCAAGTATTGTTTGTTTCGGTAGGCGAGGCCACGAGTGAACCACCACAACCTCGTGGAATGCCTTAAAACAATTTGCAAAATTAGATAAAACTCTTTAGATTTTGCACAGGGTGAAAGCCGTTTAACTTTCGTTAATCAAAAGTCCAATATCGTGCCGGCCCAGGAGAGACCCACGCCGAAACCGGTGACCATCACCTTCATACCCGGCCTGATGGCCCCGCTGTCGAGCGCGTCGCGCAGACCAATCATCACGGTCGACGACACGGTGTTGCCCGTCTGGCTCAAGTTGTTGTAGAACCGGTCCTTGGGCAGCTGGGCTATTTTGCGGATGGTGTCGAGCATGAATTTGTTGGCCTGATGGAAGACGTAGTAGTCCACGTCGTCCTTGCCGATGTGGTGCTTTTCGAGCAGCTCGGCGATGAGCGCCGGCACAGCGTCGAGGGTGAAATTGAAAATGGCGCCACCATTCATATACAGGTAGTCGTCGTGCCACACATGCTCCTGCTCGTCGGTCACGCTTTGGCCGGTGGGCTGGCGGTGGCGGGCCGCCCCCGTCTTCACAATCAAGTGGTTGGCTCCGCTGCCGTCGGTGCCGAGCACAAATTGCCCGATGTGCGCCATGCCCTCGGTCGACACCAGGCAGGCCGCCGCCCCGTCGCCGAATATCGAGCGGTTGCTCTTGTCGGTGGGGTGGAGATACTTGTTGTAGGTCTCGGCGGTGAGCAGCAGCACGTTGCGGGCGATGCCCGCTTCAATCAGTCCGCTGGCCACAGCCAGGCCGTAGACGCATCCCGAGCAGCCCAGGTTGTAGTCGAAAGCACCGGCGCGGGTGGGAATGCCCAGCCGGTGTTGCAGCACGCACGCCGTCGAGGGCAGGAAGTAGTCAGGACTCTGGGTGCAGAGCATCACAAAGTCGATGTCGGCGGGCCGGATGCCGTGCTCGGCGAAGAGCTTGCGGGCTGCCTGCTCGGCCATGTCGCCTGCCGTCTGGCCCGGGGCGGCCACGTGGCGGCGGTCCACGCCCACCTTCTTGGCCACCTTCTCCACGCTCCATTCAGGGAACTCGGCCACCAGTTCCTCGTTGGTCACCACACGCTCGGGCAGGTAGTAGGATATTGCTTTGATATATGCCATTGTAGTCGTATGTTCGCTTTTGAAACTGCAAAAGTAGTAAAAAAATCGGCCACAGCAATGATAATGGCCATAAAGATTTGCACACGCGTGTCAAAATTGATGGCAGCGCCGGCTGATGCATATCGCGGCTCATTCGAGAAATTCGCGTTATATATCGCGATTTGGCGAATAAACGGGCCGCGCTGATAGGTGATTCAGAAATTTGTTGTAATTTTGCCAGCGTTTAGCTCAACAAACTATCAGTTCAGGCAAAATTCATTTAAGGTGGGTTCTATAAATTGCTTGCGCCGAATTGGGCTTGATTGCTGAGCAGGTTTTGGCTCAAGCTGCGCGAAGCAGTAGCGGGCTACGGTTCATGCAGTTGAGACAAAAGATGCCAGCAAGCAACCCAAGGCGGCCAAAACCCTACATTACTTTTTTGCAATTTATAGAACCCACCTTAACAACAAGAAAGATATTCAAGACCAGCGATGAAGAAGCTTTTTTCCTTTTTGGTGATTCTGGCGTGCGCCGTCGGCGCGTGGGCGCAGCAAATGAGCGTTCAGTGCCAGGTGAACGACAGCCAGGGCGAGGGAATCCCCTTTGCCACCATATACCTATATAATAGTAGCGATACCGCCACGGTGGTGGCCAGCGACGTGAGCGACGCTTTTGGCAAAGTGGACCACAAGCTCCCGAAGGCGGGCAGTTACGTGATGCGCGTGCAGTTTGTGGGTATGACCCCGGAGAGCCGCCAGTTTGAGGTGAGCAAGGCTTCGCCGGTGGCCCAGCTGGGCACGGTGACGCTTTCCACCGCGTCCACCACGCTCAAAGAGGTGGTGGTGAGCACACAGCGGCAGCTGGTGAAGACCGACATCGACCGCTTGTCGTACGACGTGCAAGCCGATGCCGACAGCAAGACCAGCACAGTGCTCGACATGCTCAAGAAGGTCCCCCTGGTCACCGTCGACGGGCAGGACGAAATCCGCGTGAAGGGCACGACGGCGTTCAAGGTGTATCGCAACGGACACCCCGACCCGGCCTTGAACGGCCAGACCATGAAGCACATCCTGAAGGTGATTCCAGCCAGCATGATCAAGAAGATTGAGGTGATCACCGATCCCGGCGCAAAATATGATGCCGAAGGCACAAGTGCCATCCTCAACATCGTCCTGGCCGATAGCGGCGACACGTCGATGAACGGCGTGACCGGCACCGTGGGCGTGGGGGTGAACAACACCGGAAGCCTGAACGGCAACGCCAACATCACCTCGCAAGTGGGCAAGGTGGTGGCCTCGCTCAACTATGGCTACCACGGCCAGAACCGCCATGGCTATCACAACCTGACCGAGAGAGAGCACACCTATGCCAGTTCGAACAACGTGCTTGGCAGCAACAACGACTCGCGCGGCAAAATGAATGTCCACTATGGCGAGCTCAGCGCCAGTTGGGAACCCGACACACTGAACCTGGTGTCGCTCTCGTTTGGAGGCTTCTACTACGACTACCGCAGCGATGCCGTGGGCCACACGCGCATGGCCGACCGCTTGGGCAACACGCTCTACCATTACACCAGCGCCGACCACACGCCCAAGAGCAACTACTACGACTTGCACGGTCGCCTCGACTACCAGCACAAGCTGCGCCATGCCGGCGAGATGCTCACGCTCAGCTATATGCTCTCGACCAAGCACAACGGCAACAACCACATCCAGACGTACAGCAACATGTTGAACTGTCCATTCACCTATTCAGGTCAGGAGAACGATACCAAGACCAACTTTGCCGAGCACACCTTCCAGTTCGATTGGACGAGGCCGTTTGCAAAGTATCATACCATCGAGACCGGTGTGAAGTACATCAACCGCCTGAACAAGAGCGACGCAACCCTCAATTTCGTGGGTGTTCCCATGCTTAACAGCACCACGCTGTTCAACCACCGCACTCATGTGGCGGCGGCCTACCTGAGTTATCGATTCAGCAAGGGCAACTGGACCACACGCGCCGGGCTGCGCTACGAGTACAGCCGCTTGAACGCCGTGTTTCCCGACGGCAAGCAGGGCAACTACCACCGCAACCTGAGCGACTGGGTGCCCGACTTGAGTCTGGAGTACAAGTTCGACTGGGCACACAACCTCAAAATCAACTATTCGACCAGCATCCAGCGTCCCGGCATCACCTACCTGAACCCCGCCATTGTGGAGAATCCCACGACCCGCTCGTTCGGCAATCCGCACTTGAGCAGCTCGCGCAACCACTCCATCACGATGACCTACATGCAGATTGGCAGCAAACTCACCTTCAGCGTGAGTCCCAACGTGGAGTTCAGTTCCAACCAAATCACCGATGTGATGTACACCGACGGTGACATCCTGGTGTCGACCTACGCCAACACGCTCAAGAGCCGCGAGGTGGGGTTGAACGGCTTCTTGCAGTGGACCATCTCCCCGAGCACCAGTTTCACCTTCAACGGCGACGTGGGTCACACGACCTACAAGAGCAAAGACCTCGGCATCGAGAACAAACGATGGAAGTCGTTCTTCTATGCGCAAGTCAACCAGCAGCTGCCGTGGAAGTTGCGCCTGAGCGTGAGCGGTGGCGAATGGAATGGCGGCCTCATGGATTTGTACAGCTATATGGATGGCAGCTGGTTCTACAATGTAAGCTTGCAGCGTTCGTTCCTCAAAGACGACCGCCTCACGGTGCGCCTGAGTGCCGACAACTTCCTCAACTCCAGTAAATTCACTTCGCTTAATTCGTACACCAATCGGGGCGACCTCACGGGTTGGGACCGCACACAATGGCTTTCGCGCGGATTTAGAATCAACGTGAGCTATCGCTTCGGTTCGCTCAAGGCCCGCGTGAAGCACACCGACAAGACCATCCAGAACAACGATGTCGTCGGAGGCACGCAGCAAGGCGGTGGCCAGCAAGGTGGCGTGCAGCAGATTGAAAACTGACCCGGCTATCGAACAACAAAAGGTGGGTTTTCTATAAATTGCAAAAAAGTAATGAATGGTTTTGGCCGCCTTGGGTTGCTTGC
>CAMVDK010000080.1 GCA_947166165.1 uncultured Porphyromonadaceae bacterium | reverse complement strand
GGGTTGTAGATGTCGGCCGTCATCTCGTCGCTGAAGTGATAGCCGTCGTAGTTCTGCTTGAGTTCGTCGAGCATCTGCTCGGGCGTGACGCCCTCGCGCTGCGCCAGGGCCTCGATGCCGGGGCGCATCTGCGTGGCCAGTTCCTCGGCGGTGATGCCGCACAGCGCCTCGAACTGAGGCAGCAGGCTGATGTTGTTCAGGTTGTTGAGCTCGCTGAAGATGCTCAGCTGCGAGAACTTGGTGATGCCGGTGATCATCACGAAGCGCAGCCGCTCGGCCTGACCCTTGAGCGGCGAGTAGAAGTCGCGCATGATGTCGCGCACCTGCTCCATCTGCGCCGGCTTGTCGAGGTTTTCGAGCACCGGAGCGTCGTATTCGTCGAGCAGCACCACCACCGGCATGCCCGTCTGCTTGTGGGCGAACTCTATCAGCCGGTCCAGGCGAGCTCCCGGCCCGTCGCCCTCGTTCTTTTGCAGGCCGAACTGCGACTCGTTGCTCTCGAGCACGCGGTTCAGCATCGAATGCAGATAGTCGATGCTGATGGCCTTGCCGCGGCTCATGTCAAGGTGAATCACGGGGTGCTGCTTCCACTCGGTTTCGAGCCGGTCGATGGCCAGCCCCTCGAACAGGTCGCGCCGACCCTGGAAGTAGTACTTCAGGGTGGACAGCAGCAGCGACTTTCCGAACCGACGAGGGCGGCTCAGGAAGATGTAACTCCCGCTATTCACAAGTTGGTGAATCAGCGCTGTCTTGTCGATGTAGAGCATGCCGCGGTTGCGGATGTTGGCGAAATCCTGCTCGCCGATTGGATAGAGAAGAGGCTTGTTCATCGTTGTCGCATTTTCATTCGGTTCGCAAAGTTAATGCTTTCTGCTGGATTGTGCAACTCAATAGATTTCACCGTAGCAGGTCGAGCACCTCATCGAGACTGCCATCGCAGGGCGAGGGTGCCACACCCAGCAGATGGCACACCAGCGGATAGACGCACACGTTTCGGAATGTTCCGGCGCGAGTATAGCCCTGCTTGAAATCGGGTCCGATGGCGCGAAAGGCCACCCACATATCACTCAGTGTGTGGTCGTAGCCGTGTGTGCCGCCGTCGGTCCATGGCGTTTGGTCGAACACCCATCCCACATCGGGCAGCACCATCACGTCGGCCATGTTCTTGTCGGTACCGTAGTTGAGGTAGGCCGGCACCTCGCCCCGCCTCCACACGCGCAGGTGGTCCACGGCGCGCAGGGCGGTGTAGATGGAGTCGATGTATTGCGCTTGGCTGGCATAAATCAGTGCCGGGAAATCGTTGTCGATTTGGTCGACCCATTCGGGTTTCAAGTAGTCCATTGGGAATAACTGCCGCTCGTGGTTGACCCACGTCATGCCGTGGTCGCCTGTGATAATCAGGTTGACCTCGCTTCCAAATGGCAGTGCTTGTATGCGGGTCCACAACACGCTCATGAGTGAGTCCATGCGCTCCATGGCCTGGCGTGTGGGAGCCGATATGGGGCCGTGGCTGTGGCCGCTGGCGTCGGGCTCCTCGAAATAGGCCATCACCAGATGCGGCCGCTGGTCGTCGGGCAGGCGCAGCAGTCGTATCACCTCGTCGACGCGCTGCTCGAGCGACATCAATTCGCCAGAATAACTCCGCCAGTAGTCGGGATGCTCGCCTTTGATAGCCACATCGCTCCCCACCCAGTAGACGGTGGCCGTAGGCAGTCCCTGGTGCTTCACCGTGAGCCACAGCGGGTCGCCGCCATAGTACTGAGGGTCGCCGCGCATGGTGCTGTCGGAGAGTGTGAACACCTTGCCCGAACTGCGTATTTTGAATTTGTTGGCGATGATGCCGTGGTGGTCGGGCACCAGTCCGGTGGCCAGCGAGTAGTGGTTGGGGAACGTCTTGCTCGGGAACGACGGAGTGACCACCGCCTTGACGCCTTGCATGGCGAGCCGGTCGAAGAATGGTGTGTCGAACGCCTCGGCATAGTCCCACCGCAGTCCGTCGAGCGACACCAGCACCGTGTAGCTGTCGCGGCCCGCACTCCAAGCAGCCACAGCCAGCCACAGCGCACTCAATAACATTACGATTCGTCTCATTGTTTGTCGGTTTATAGCTATCAATGCACAAAATTACATCATTTTCTTGAAAACCACACGCTATTGTGCCTTAAAATCGCGGACGAGTCGACAAAAAGAGGGTGATTGCTTGTCAGCGACGCCCATTAACAACGGCCGCAGCGATTCACATCGCCGCGGCTATTTGATTTCTACTTACTACTATTCGCTGAAGTGGCTACGTAATAATGTCAACTAATAACTAATTCATTCTGGTATCCTCGATGACGGTGCGAATCACTGCGCCGGTCTTCGATTTTTTCACATAGCAAAATTACTGCCGCTCCACCGCCCCCACAATCGCCAAAAGTGGGGATTCGGCAGAAAAAACCTCATTAAAAGTAGTGAAGTTGCGTCAAAACGCCGTTTTTTGTGCCTGTTGCAACTGCGCCACGCGCTCCTTGACCTGCGCCATGAGCCAGCTGGGAGTGGATGTGGCGCCGCAGATGCCGATGCGCCGCTTGCCCACGAGCCACGCCGGATTGATTTCGCTCTCGTTGCTGATGAGGTGCGAGTTGGCGTTGGCCGCGCTGCACTCGGCAAAGAGGATGCGCCCGTTGCTGCTCTTGCTGCCGCACACGAAGAGGATGAGCTCGTGCTGGGCGGCAAACTGACGGATTTGCGGAATGCGGTTGGCCACCGAACGGCAGATGGTGTCGTAGTAGTCGAACGCCACGCCCGGCGCGACGCGCTGCTTGATTTGCTCCACAATCTGCTTGAATCCCTGCAGCGACTTGGTGGTCTGCGAGTAAAGGATGATGGGCCGGGTGTAGTCGATGCGGTCAATCTCGCCGATGTTCTCGATCACGAGTGCGGTGCCGGCGGTCTGCCCCACGAGTCCGTTGACCTCGGCATGGCCCCGCTTGCCATAAATCACGATTTGCGGCGGACGTCCGCCGTCGGTACGTCCTTTGCCATACGATGCGGCGATGCGCTGCTGCAGCTTGAGCACGACGGGGCAGGTGGCGTCGATGATTTCGATGTGGTTTCGCCGCGCCACCTCGTAGGTCTCCGGCGGCTCGCCGTGGGCACGCAGCAGCACGGTGACGTCGTGCAGCTCGCGCAGCTGCTCGTGGGTGATGGTTTCGAGGCCCTTCTGCTCGAGGCGCGCCACCTCGTTGGAGTTGTGCACGATGTCGCCCAGGCAGTAGAGGTGCCCTGTACGGTCAAGCACCTCCTCGGCCTTTCCGATGGCTGTGGTCACCCCGAAGCAGAATCCCGACCCGCTGTCGATTTCGATCATGGCTGCCGGCTGATGATGTCGTTGAACTTGTCGAGCAGCCACTGGTTCTGCTCGTCGCGCGTCATGGTGGAGTTGTCGAGCACGAGCGCGTCGTGGGCCTGGCGCAGCGGGCCTTCGGCGCGGGTGGTGTCGATGCGGTCGCGTTCGGTGACGTTGCGCAGCACGTCGTCGAAGGTGACTCCGGTGTCGCCCTTGGCAAGCAGCTCGTCGTAGCGTCGCTGGGCGCGCACCCGCGCGCTGGCGGTGACAAACACCTTCATCTCGGCCTGCGGGAAGACCATGGTGCCTATGTCGCGGCCGTCCATCACGATGCCCTTGTGCAGCCCCATGGCCTGCTGCTGCCGCACCATGTCGCGGCGCACATCGGCAATGGCGGCGATGATGCTCACCTTGTCGCTCACGCGCATCGAGCGGATTTCCTGCTCCACATTGCGCCCGTTGAGGTAGGTCTCGTTGCGCCCGTCGGTCGAGGGGGCGAAGCTGATGTGCACCTCGGGCAGGCGCCGCACGAGCTCTGCCTCGCGGACCGTGTCGCCGTCAAACAGGCCGTTGTCGAGGGCATAAAGGGTCACGGCGCGGTACATGGCACCCGTGTCGACATATCCGTAGCCCACCTCACGGGCCAGCCACTTGGCCATCGTGCTCTTGCCCGTGGAGGAGTAGCCATCGATGGCGATGATGATTTTTTTGCTGTAGTTCATCGTTGTTGCTTTTGCGATTGGTGGTGCAAAGATAGTGATTCGGCACCAAAACGCCAAATGTAAAAGCGGCCGAAATCTGGTCGCCGCCGTCGAAAATGGCTGAAAAGTGCTGCCCGAGGCGGCTTTTTTGCCGAAAAGTGACGTTTTTTTTGGCCGATTGCAAAAAATGCGCTAATTTAGAGCCGATTTTGCAAGCACATTATTTCACCATATAATAATACGACATCACTATGGGATTATTAAGCAACATCATCGAAGCGGCCAAGCAGGCCACTCAAGGCGGAACGCCCCAAGGGCCGTCCTACTATCCGCAGCAGGGCTATCCGCAGCAACCATACCCTCAGCAGGGCTATCCTCAACAGCAGGGCTACCCGCAGCAGCAAGGCTACCCGCAGCAGCAGGGCTATCCGCAGCAGCAGGGCTATCCGCAGCAGGATCCCTACCAGCAGCCGCAGTACCAGCAGCCGCAGCAAGGGCAGCCGCAGCAAGGGCAGCCGCAGCAGCAAGGCGGCCTGGGCGGCGCGCTCGGCGGCATGCTGGGTGGAGCCACAATGGGTGGCGCGCTCGGCGGCGCGGTGCTCGGCGGTGTGCTGGGCAAGGGTGTGGGTGGTGCGCTCGGCGGCGCGGTGCTCGGCGGTGTGCTGGGCAACGTGCTCACCAAACTGGGCAACAAGAACCAGCAGCCTGGTCAGCAGCCCTACGCCCAGCAGCAAGGCCACCAGCAGCAGCCCGACCCCTACGCCCAGCAGCAGGGCTACCAGCAGCAGCCCGACCCCTACGCCCAGCAGCAGGGCTACCAGCAGCCCCAACTGCAACAGGCGCCCATGCCCCAACTGCCGCCCTACAACGAGCTGAGCGACTTGACCAAGGGCGTGATTTCGGTCATCGACATGGCCGGACAAGCCATGCCCGCCCAGCAGCAGAACTACGTCTAACCCACTTCCCCACCTTATTATATTAGCCAACTATGGAACAGAACTATACCGCCATCGAGCAAACCATCAAGCTCGTAGCCAAGACCGGTTTGTTTTTCGCCAGCCTCGACGGCGACTACTCGCAAGCCGAGCGCAACTTCATCGAGAACTACAAAAATCGTCTGGCCCAGGTGGGGCCGGTGAGCGATGTGAGGCAGGTGTTCGACACCATCTGGACGCACCCGGTGACGCTCCAGGAGGTGATTGCCGACACGCGCGCCCTGCTGGCCATGCTGCCCACGCCGGGCGACAGGCAGGCCGTGGTGGCCTCGCTGGCCAACTACATCCAGAGCGTGATCTGGGCCGACGGCATGGAGCACCCCGCCGAGCGCGACGCCATGATTGCCTGGATGAACGCACTGGCCTGAGCCGATTCGTTTCGCACCCTTTCGCGACGCGCTATGCCGGCTCCGCGCCAAGGCCAACAAGCCGCATTGCCGCACTCGCAACTCAATAAAATCAATAACCTATTCATTTTCAACCCTCACACACTATGGCATACAAAATTGTTGAAATCGAAGGCGTTGGCGAGGTCTACGCCGAGAAGCTCATTGCCGCCGGCATCAACACCGTCGACGACCTGCTCGACCGCTGCGCCGCCCCCGCCGGCCGCAAAGCACTGGCCGAGGCCACTGGCATTGCCGAGAAACTGATTCTGCGCTGGACCAACCATGCCGACCTGTTCCGCATCAACGGCGTGGGGCCGCAGTTCGCCGAGCTGCTCGAGGCTGCCGGCGTCGACACCGTGAAGGAACTCCGCCACCGCGTGGCCGCCAACCTGGTGGCCAAGATGAACGAGGTGAACGAGCAGAAGAAGCTCGTGCGCCGCGTGCCGGCTCTGGTCGAGGTGCAGCGAATGATCGACCAGGCCAAACAGCTCGAACCGCGCATGACCTACTGACACGCCCACAGAGCGTGGAACCGTCTCTCACACCATTGCCACGAGCCGCAACGCGCCGACCACTGCGGCCGGCGCGTTGCGGCTCATGGCGATGCAGTGTGTGCCCGCGGCTTCGGCAGCCGCACTCCCCCACCCTGCTATCACCCCACACATCATTGCCCACCTCCCATTATGCGAAAACTGCTGCCCATACTGTTCGCCCTGCTTGCGCTGACTCTGGCTGGGCGCACTCCCCCACCCGGCGGAGTAATGCCCACGCCCTTCGACACCACCTTCCAGATTCTCGGCTGCGACGTCAGGGCGTTTACCCACCATTTCCTTGACCGCAATTCATCCTCCTTGCTCAGCCCCGACCGCATGTCGCTCGAGATGTTCGGCTGGCCGTCGCAGCAAGCCATCTTCAAACTATATGTGCCCATGGCCGCCGTGATGGGCATCGTGCCCGACCTCGACCTGAAGATGCACGTCTTCATAGCCATGGTGAAGCAGCGCCCGAGCGGCATGACCACCATAGGCTGGATGTACTGCCAAGAGAACAAAGAGCAAAGCGTGCACGTCTATCTGGCCAACTACGACCCCCAGGGCCAGCTGCTCGACGCGGTGGACCTGGGCAACCCCAGCTACTACCTGGGGCTGGTCAAGGACTGCAAGCCCGACCTGAACTTCGACCTGCGCAACAGCCTGTCGCTCAACGCCACCGACAGCACTGCCGGCCTGCACCAAGCCATCTCGGCTCCGCTGCGCGGCGGCAGCGGCCGCTACATGATCAACGGCAACTTTGCGGCCCCGCGCCTGATCGACGACAGCGACAACTTTGGCTACGGCCCCGTGCGGGCACAGGCCGACTCCGTGGCCCTCAGCGTGCTGCTTGCCGGCACGGCTCCCCGCAGCCAGGCCGGCCGCCTCGACGCCTGGAACCGCGCCGCTGAATCGGCCCTGCAGGCCCCCAAGCCCCAAAACCCGCTTGTGCCCTACGTGCGCGACATGGCCGTGAACTTCAATGCTCTGATGTGGAACGCCAACCCGGTTGCCTACCTCGACTGGCTCGCCGAGCACAAAAAGGGCAACCACCTGGCCGAGCTCACAAAACTCTGCCTGGACAACGGCAGCATCGACCCCGACCACCTGCGGCAGATGATTGAAAATCAACCCAAAAAGCGAGCCAAAACGCTCAAAAAGCTGCTCGGCCTGTAAGCATCCAACGCCCCACACCTATGCAGCCTCGCCGATACGGACTGGCGAGGCTGCTTTATTTGGAGGTGGAATGATTTCGATGGAGGACAATGTCTGAATAAGCCAGTAGGGTCGACTGCAAAAGCCTGTGTCTATATCGAAGTGTGCTTTGGGCAAATCAGTCCTTGAGGAAGTATCGCTCGTCAATCTCGCCGCACCGGGGGTTAAGCTTTGTGTGGTTCAAAAATATCCCAGTTGCTGGTGTCGTCGGCATTCTCGATTTTGAACTTGCAGTAGAGCCAGTTTCCCCACTTGTCGTTCTTGATTACTCCACCGTGCAGGTTCGCGCCTTTGGAGTTTTCGGCGGCGATGTAGTCAATAAGTGCGTTGTGCTTGTTCGCCACTTCGGGGTCAAGGTCGCCGCCAGTGGTGGCGCCTTTGGTGTCGAACAAGAAGATTTTGCCGTTTTTCAGGCGAATGACGAAATCGACGTAAAACAGAGCGGTCTGTCCTGCCGAGTTGGTATAGCGTATAGCGTAATGCTGCTTGCCATTGTCGCCGTTCTTGTACCACCAGTCGATGTGCTCGCGGTGGGTTTCGAGGTAGGCGGCAAATTTCACTTCGGGGTCGCTGGCGGCGTTCAACTGATAGAATGGCAGCAGCGCGTGAGCCTCGCCTTGTGCTGTGTGATGCGTCTCGCTGTCGTAAACACGTTCTTCGGGCACTTCCCAGTGATAATCAACGAAGTTGCGCTGTGGTTTGCCCGCGATGGCGGCAGCGCGTTTCTTGAGGTACGTTTCAAGCGCACGGTCAATCAGCCGGTCAAACTTGGGACGGTTCTCATAATATAGCACCACTTTTTTCGCGTCGGTCTCGAAAATGCCGAAGTAGTCGGCAATCATTTCGAGCAGATAGCTGGCGATTTTGTCGGTACGCCCTTTAGCCTCGAACTGTCCGCCTTTGCCGTTGATATACGCCGTGAACACACGGCTGATTTCGCCAACCGTCCGGGCGTATTTAATTTGGTTCACTTTGAGAATCTGCTCCTCGTTCTGGAAGTGTACGTCGGCAGGTATTTCGGCGTTGATTTTTTTCACGTCGAGTCGGATCGTCATTTCTGCGCGGCGGCGGTTTGCGTCGATCTGCTCATCGCCGGTGTCGGGCAACGGGCGGTGCTCGTCTTCATCGCGCAAGGCGGCGAGCTCGGCAAAGGTGAACAGCGAGTTCACTTGTCGCTCAATGTTGAAGAACTTTTCGGCTTCTTCATACAACACTTGCCTGAAGTCGGGGCCCAGGTAATTGCGCCCAGCGTTTGGACGCTCGCTATAGGTGCTATTGAGCGACACGTTTTGCAGGTCTTTGCGGCGGTAAGCGATGGCTGCATTGTTGTGGATATAACTTGCGTCGGCTGCGAGAATCTGTATGCGCTCACGGGCTATGTCGGTATAGACGTAGCCCACATTGAGCGATTCGTCGCGGTAATGCACCTGCTCGGGCATGCGCAGGATGCGCCCCACGGTTTGCGTGGTGAAGGTGTCGCTCTGGAGTTTACGGAAGATAAGCAGAACAGCGGCACGTGGGCAGTCCCAACCGAGGGCGATGGCCTCCTTGAACAGCAGCACATGCACCATGTTGTTCGGTTCCTCGATGCCGTCAAGGTTGCATTTCTCTCCGGCGAGCCAGATGGCGAGTTTGCCGTTGTCGGGCGTGATGTGCCACCGGGGGTTGGCACTGAGGTAAGCGAGGACGGTCGCTTTAATCTGCTCATCGTCCTGCGTCATGGTCTCTTTGGTGTCGTTGGGCAGCTGAATCAGAAGCAGCGGGTTAATGTCAACACCCAACGACTTATAGGCATCGGCGAGTTGCTGCCGTTTGCGCAGGGCGGTTTCAATCAAGTGTTCATTAAGCGTGCGCTCTCCAGTGATGTCGTGCTCCACATCGGGGTTGAGCACCACCTCTTTCTTTATCATTTCGGCTTCGATAACATCTTTGCGCTCGACAACTACATTATAGTTTGTTTGCGTTCTTGGAGTAGCCGAAATACGGATTTCTACATTTGGATTAATGCGGTCAAGCACTTGGCGGCTTCTGTCGGCAGTCCCGCTCCAGAACATGTGCTCCTCGTCGATGACCACGACGATGGGCAAACCTAATTCCTCGCGAGTGCGACGGGCGATTTCGTAGATGCTGGCGCTGCTCTCGCTCTCACGCGCCATCACGTTGTTGTCTCTGTTGACGCTTTCCCAGTTCACGAAAAGGATTTCTCCGGGCTGTATGCCCTCGCTCTGGTCGAGCTCGTCGAACATCACCGGCGAAAACTGGCGATTGTCCTCATAGGCAAGCCGCAGTTTGCCGTAGCTCTGCAGGTGCAGTTTGCGAGGGGCAAACCAAATGAAAGCTGCTTCTTGAAACTTGGAGTCGCCACGGTCGCGCAGCGCATCAACCAACTGAGCAAGCGCCTCACAAGCCATCACGGTTTTGCCGCTGCCGGTGGGCGCCTCGAAAACAAGTTTTCGGCGTGATACTCCGCTATTGAGCAGGGTGATGGTTTTGTCAACAAGCTCTGCGATGGCTTTACGCTGATATTGCAAATCTTTCATGCCTCACCTCCTTTCTCATCGGGGAACAACGAATCGCTTTGCGACGGCTCGTGTTCAACAGATGCGTTTTCTTCAACAAATATGTTTTGGTCTTTGCGCTTGGGCAGCACACGCTTGTAGGCGTTGAGGATGGCCATGGGCAGGGCGCAAAGCTCCACCTTGTCCTGCACGTCCTCAAATTCGCCCGCCCATGGGTCTTCGCTGGGCGAGAACACATACACATGGATTCGCTCGCCTTTGGGCAGGTTGAATTTGGCTATAAGTGGCACAAGCAGCGGCACGGCTTCCTCACGATAAATGACCAACATTCGTTTATCGCCTTTCTCAAAGTAGCGGAACGCCTGTTTGACAACTTCTTGACCGGCAAACGCTGCTTTCTCGTCGTAGAGGTCTTCTTTGATGCAGAGCATATCGGTGGCGAGCCGCACCAATTTACGCAGATTTTGCGGCGAGCGTGAGCGGCCGACAAACGCCGTGCGGTAATAGCGCAGCGTGTTGCCGTGCAAGCCCTCGACAAAATCGCCGTTGGGCTTGGTGTAGCCGTTTATCACTCGCTTATTGCGCTCGTAGGTCACATTCTCGCAGATGCCGTTCTCGTTGTTGGTCACCAGAATGCACTTGCGCTTGCCGCCGTCATCGGCATTCAACTGCATCACAGCGTGTAACGTCGTACCACTGCCAGCGAAGAAGTCAAGAACTTGTACTGGTTTTTCGGGCAAAGAAACCAATTTGATAATCTCGAAAATGAGAGATGTTGGTTTTGGAGAAGTGAATACTTTTTCTCCCTCAAAAACTGCTTGTAATTCTTTTGAGCCATGAGTAGCGGTACCATATTTTTCTGCCTCAAACCATGAATGTGCAATCGATCCATATTTCTCTTGTTCATTCAAAAAAACCTTTAATTGAGGGCGCCCATTGCCTGATTTTCCGAAGAGTATTCGGTTGTCAGCCAAGGCACTGGCGAATTTCTCTGGAGAAATTCGCCAGTGCCTCCCGCGGGGCGGGAGGTGCTGTTCCCCAGTTTTGGGGTTAGTAATCGGATAAGTAAGATTAGGTCGCACGTGAGGAGCGTCAAAAGGATCGGCTTTCCAAGGACCTCTCGGGTCATTATCTGGATTGCTATATTTATCATTATCCACTTTAATAGGATAAAAAACGAAACTATCGTCATTAAACCAAGTACTCGAGTTAGATGGTTTCAAACGTCTATCTCTCTGTCTACGTTTTTTTGCAAAACAAATAAGGTACTCATGATTCACACTTATGTCTGTATCATTCTGCAATGATTGCCTTGAATGCCACGGAAAAGACGTAACATAATTCTGCATCCCAAAGACCTCATCACAAAGCAATTTCAAGTTAGCTTGCTCGTTGTCATCAATGGAGATAAAGATAACGCCTCGGTCGCTGAGTAGTTTTTTGGCGATGCGCAGGCGTTTGCTCATAAACGACAGCCATTTGCTGTGGCGGTAGGTGTCCTCGCTATCCACATACGAGTCGTTATAGACAAAATCCTTATTACCAGTGTTGTACGGCGGGTCGATATAGATCACGTCAACCTTGCCGGCGTGGGTGTAGGCAAGTGTGGTGAGGGCTTCGAGGTTGTCGCCCTCGATGAGGATGTGGTTGGGTGCGTCGGGGTCGTCGCTGACGATGCGGCGGCTCTCGTCCTCGATGAGCACCGGCAACTCATCACGCAGCCGCTCCTCCACGTCCTCCTTCTTGTCTTCCCACACAAGGCCATAAGTCTTTTGTGTGCGAAGCAGTTCCAGCAAGTCGGCACGCTCATCGTCGGTCAGCCCCGGCAACGAGTTCACCCGTTCAATAAGTTTCGCTCTTGTATCGGCTTTCATAACTACTTGTGGTTGATGTCGCTATATCAAAAAATCAAACTCCAACGCAGTCCCAGCGAGCCGACCAAAGCTCATATAACTGCGAAGGAGTTTGTTATATCGTTGTCACTCATAGGTCTATTGCTGGCTAAGAGTATGCAATACTCTTACTGCGGATTGCAAAGTTAGAAATTTTTCTTGAAATAATGCGCCTTGCATCGCAAAATTGTGGAAAAACTTTGGGAACTATCCACCTGTTGTCACCAGGCAAGGCGTTGAAAATGGTGTGCGAGCGTGTGTCGGAACCGTGGAAGGAATGCGGAATTGCCCGAAGGGCAACATTTTTATAACCGGGTTCACCGCGCAGCGGTGGCCCCGGGGAAAGGATGCAACCAAAGTGCCTCTGAAGGAGGCTACAT
>CAMVDK010000079.1 GCA_947166165.1 uncultured Porphyromonadaceae bacterium | reverse complement strand
ACAACAACCTCCGACGCCATTGTCCCGCTTTGCTGCCGAGTGCTCGAGCATTCGAACATTCGAGCGTTCGAGCAATCGAGTAATCGAACATTCGAGCATTCGAGTGCTCGAGCATTCGAATGCTCAAGCTAATACCTCCCCGAGTGTGGTGGCGGTGTCAGTCGTCGCGCTCGTAGGCGGCCATGTTGTCGCGGCTCTCCCACACTTCGGCGCGGTAGCAGTTGGGCACGGTGTCGACTATCCAGCGGGCGATGTTCTCGGCGGTGGGGTTGAAGCCGAGCACCTCGTTCAGGTTCTTGTGGTCGATGTGGCCGTGTATCATTTTCTTGATTTGAGTGAAGTCGCACACCATGCCGTTGCTGTCGAGCTCGCGCGAGCGGCAGTAGATGTTGATCATCCAGTTGTGGCCGTGCAGGTTTTCGCACTTGCTCTCGTAGTCGAGGTAGAGCTGGTGGCACGACGAGATTTCGAGGGTTTTCTTGACGTAGTACACTTGTGTTGTTGCTTGATTGATAATTGAATAAGGATGGAGCTGAGGTATGCCCGTCAATTCATGTATATGGTTTTGTCGTCGATTTCGGCTTCGCGTAGAGCTTGTCGGCGCTCGGTGCATGTGCCACATGTGCCGCAGTGGTGCTCCTGGCCTTTGTAGCAGGAGTAGGTCTCGCTGTAGTCGAGTCCGAGGGCTGCTCCGTGACGGGCGATGTCGGCCTTGCTGATGTTGGTGTAAGGAGCAAAGACTTCGATGTGCTCGTAGGTGCCGGCTTGCATGGCGGCCGACATGGCCTGCACGAAGGGCTGGGTGCAATCGGGGTAGATGCTGTGGTCGCCGGTGTGGTTGGCAATCATGACTCGGTGCAGGCCGTTGCTTTCGGCAATGCCACATGCAATGGCGAGCATGATGCCGTTGCGGAACGGCACCACGGTCGACTTCATGTTCTCGTCGTTGTAGTTGCCGTCGGGTATGGCTTCCGGGCTTTCGAGCAGGGCGCTCTTGAAGTAGCGCTGCATGAAGTCGAGCCGGACCACGATGTGGCGGATGCCGAGTCGCTGGCAGTGGGTGATGGCGCACTGGCGTTCACGGCCGTTCTGCGTGCTGCCGTAGTCGAAGGTGATGGCCAGGGCAATCTGGTCGCGGTATTCGTAAAGCATGGTGGTGGAGTCCATGCCTCCTGAGATGATGATGACGGAATCTTTCATTGATGTGCGGTATATTGTTCGGCCATTTGCTCGATGAGCCGGCGTTGGGCCATGTCGCGGTGGTCGGTGTCGCCGTGGTTGGCGAAGGGGATGATGGAAATGCCCCCACGAGGGTTGAACAGCCCCAGCACTTCGATGTATTTGGGGTCCATCAAGGCGATGAGGTCGTTCATGATGATGTTGACGCAGTCTTCGTGGAAGTCGCCATGGTTGCGGAAGCTGAACAGATAGAGTTTCAGACTCTTGCTCTCGACCATTCGCTCGCGCGGGATGTAGCGGATGATGATGCGTCCGAAGTCGGGCTGGCCAGTCTTGGGGCAGAGCGAGGTGAACTCCGGGCAGTGGAGCGTGACCAAGTACTCGTTCTCGGGATGCTTATTGACAAAGGTTTCGAGCACCTGCGGGTTGTAGCCAAACTCGTAGCTGGTGCCTTGGTTGCCGAGCAGGGTGACTCCCTGCAGTTCTTCTTCGTTTCGTGGCATAGCAGTTGGGTGTCGTTGATTTGGAGTGCAAAGTTACTGCTAGTTGGGCGCAATGGCAAGAAAACGGCGAACAAAATGAGAATTTGGCTCGACGCAGGCCGCACTTTGCCGCGTAGTGCCGCATGGCTGCCGCGCGGCGCGTCATGGCCGGGGCATCTGTGACAAATATTTGCATGATTTGAAAAAAGTGTGTATATTTGCGCTTTGTAATCAAATCAAAGCATCGAGAGCCTTCTCCGGCCTCTTGCGAAAACAACCCGGCAACTATGAAAAAGACAAGTACCTTACCGTGGCGCGGCTCGTTGTGCCTGAGCGTGGTGGCGCTGCTGGCCCTTGTGGCGGTTTCGTGTGTCAACCCTTCGTCGCGTGCCAAGCTGGCGCAGTCGGTGGCCGAAGCCAACAAAGAGTGTCCCATCGCTTACGACTTTGGCGCCATCACCAGTTTCCTTTGCACCGACAACACGGTGGTTATCAATTGCGACATCGATGAGTCGGTCATGCCTATCACCAAACTCAAAAGTCACACCGAGACGATGAAGCGTGCGTTTCTACTGGGGCTTTGCTCCTCGGTCAACGCCGATTTTAACGATTTGCTCGACCTGATTGTCAGTTCGGGCTATGGCTTGCGTGTCGACTATCACGGCACCGGTTCGGGCCAGACGCTGGCGGTGGTCATCAGCAACGAGGAAGTGGCCGAGGCCCAAAAGCATCCAGGCACCATCGCCGACCAGCTCGACCTGCAAGTGCAGCTCACGCGATACACGCTGCCCTTGGAAGTTGATGAACTCACCGTGCTGACCGATATGGTGCTGGAAGACGGTAGTGTGGTATACCTCTACGACATCGACGACCGCCAGGTGGATATGGACGTTTTTGCCGAACACGCTGAAGAGCAGAAGTCCAACATCTTGCAAGAACTCAAGCGGCAAAGCCGTGACGAGAACTCGTCGTTGGCCCATTTCTTGGGCCTTGTCATGCATGAGAACAAGGGAATCGTGTATCGCTATCGCGGCCGCAGTTCTGGCAAGACGGTGGATGTGGAGATCTCCAACATCGAACTCAAGAAGGAACTTGCTTTGAGCCAGTTTTCATAATTGTGAAACATTTATCAACTGATGACATGAAACGCATAACAATCATCGCACTGATGCTGGCAGGGGTGGCGGCGCTCACCTCGTGCCTGCGCGAGAAGACGGCCCAGGACATTTACAACGAGCAGGCCTCGGGAGTGGCGCTGGTGCTGAACCAGTATTACTATTCGGCGCGGTTTCCCGACGGGTCGGTGATTTATTTCAGTGGCTTGGACGAGGACGGCGACCTGCGCGACATTGCTTTCGACCGCGACTCGGTGAAGCCCTCGACCGCTTTCGCGACAGCGTTTTTCGTCGACAACTCCGGCTCGCTGCTCACCAACCGCCATGTGGTCAACCCTGAAATCAGCACGAAAGACGTGAAGAGTTATGTGCAGAAACTGATCAAGGCGCTGCAGGCCTACACCGAGGGCTTGCAAATCGCCATGGCCGAGCGCTACAAAGAGCTGCAGGACCGCATCGACGCCAATACCAGCATCTATTATGACGAATACCGTGGTTACTACGCCACCGAGTCGCCCGAGAACGACTACCTGCGCAGCGAGCAGCAGGAACTCTCCGACCGCTTCGACGAGGCGCAGGAGTATATCGACGAGTTGAGCACCATCGACGTGAGCGAACTCACCCTTGATGTGCACTGCGAGGTGGGCGTCGCTTATCACGACACCTACGTCACCAAGCCCGAGGATTTCAAGCCCTGCGTGGTGGTGCGGCAGTCGAGCGTCGAGGGCATCGACCTGGCCTTGATCCGCCTCAAGAACAAGACCACGCCCCAGGGAGCCTATGTGTTTTCCACGCCGAAGGACGAGGGCAACATATTCGGTCCCAGCCGTGCCGAGCGCGAGAAGCTCGCCATCAGTCAGCCGCTGGTGCTCATCGGCTACAACCACGGCATGCAGCTCGCGGCCACCCGCGAGGGCATCAAGGCCCAGTTGACCACCGGCAACGTGTCGCAGCAGCCCGACGACAACCGGGTGATGTACTCCATCCCCATGCTTCAAGGCTCGAGTGGCAGCCCGGTGGTGAACCTTTACGGCGAGCTGGTGGCCGTCAACTTTGCCGGCATGAACGGCACGCAGAGCTTCAACTTCGGCGTTCCGCTGAGCCGCATCAACGAATTCCTGAAGGGCCATTGAGGCCTGAAGGCACTAGGAAGGCGTGAGCCGGGGCGAACATCGTCCCGGCTCACAACTATTATAATTTGGCAGAAATGTCGCTTATTTTTGCGATTTAATGTCAAAAGTTTTGCGTTTATTGGATTTTTTAGTATATTTGCCGAAAATTACGAGAGAGTATTCTCTATGTGATTAAATTGTTTGTTGTTTAATTTTAAAAAATTCACCCATGAAACAATTCTTACGCTTATCGTTGGCAGTGGTTGTGGCGTTGGCCTCGATGACTGCCGTGGCGCAGGCTTTCCCGGGCAAACCGGTTCAGAAAGCCACGCCCAAGAGCATGAGCTCGCTCCAGCTCTTGCCCGCGAAGGCATCGCTTGAGTTCTCTGCTGTGCAGCCGTTCACCAGCGACCTTCAGTTCAAACCGGCCACCAGCGCCACTAACGGTCCTCGGCGTGCCACCGCGCTCATCACCACGCCCCCCGAAGGCACGGTGAAGTACTACACTCGTTCTGGCGGTGCCTATGCCGCCCGTAACTATGGCACAACTCCGCAACAGCAAGATGGCATGATGACCATCGTGTTCTGCGACAACAACGAGGTGTATATTCTTAACCCGTTGAGCTATGCCACTACCGACACTTACGTCAAGGGCACGCTCGATGGCAACACCATCACGGTGCAGTTGCCCCAGACGCTTTACAATTTCAGCGGCTACAATCTTGAGCTTGCCTGGCTCGACGTGTCGGCCTACGTCGACGGCACGGCGTCGAGCTACTACAATGCAGCCATTACTGCCGACCGTAGCAACACCACCGCAGTGTTCACCATCGACAACAACGGCACGATTTCGTTGCAAGGCAGTTCCAGCACTTATGTGCTGGCCGGCGTGTATGACGACGACGAAATGTGGTATGGAGCAGGCGACTATGAGAGTGTCTACACCGAGACCACGCTCGAGGAGACCATCACGCCTCCCGCTGGCATCACCCCGGTGACCTACTACTACAACGGCTCGTCGTATTATTCGAGCGCAAGCCACAGCTTCTCCTCGACGGTGAATGTGGTGAAGGATGGCAACGACATCTACTTCCAGGGTCTTGCCACCGGCGATGCCAGCCGCGTCATCCTGCCCGATGCCTGGGCCAAGGGCACGCTCAGCGGCAGCACCGTCACCATTCCCATGGGTCAGTACATGGGCCTGTATGGCGGCAACGCCATCTATTTGGTGGGCTACAACAGCGGTGCCAGCGACATCACCTTCACCTACGATGCCGAGGCCGACACCTACACGCTCGACAACATCATGTTTGTCAACGGCAAGGCCGACGAAGTCTACTACTATGCCTACACCGAGGCTGGCGCCGTGATCAGCCCCAATGAGCCCGAACCCGAGCCCGAGCCCGAACTCGTGGTGGTGCCCGACGGCGTGACCATCGAGAACGACTGGACTATCGAGGCCACATTCAACACCAACAGTGGCGCCAGCGAGGTGAACAAAGCCACCGAGGTGGCCTTCGACGGTAACGATGTGTATGTGAAGGGCATTGCCTTCTACTTTGCCGATGCCTGGATGAAGGGCACCATCAGCGGTAACACCGCCACCTTTGCTTCCGGACAGTTTGTGGGCTCCGACAGCTATGGCAACGAATATATGGTGGGCTACGACGGCTCGGCCATCTGCGACATCGTGTTCAATTACGACAGCGATGCCAAGCGGTTCACCCTCACCACGCCGTATATCGCCGAGAACCAGGATACCGACGCGCTCAGCATGTGGGGCTACTACAATGCGATGACCATTTATCAGGGCACGCCCGAGCAGCCCGAGGTGGTCGAGGTGCCCGAGGGACTGGAGACCGAGATTTACATCTGGACTGGCAACGGCGTGACCTTCGACCAGGATACCAATGAGGAAATCTACACCGAGTTCACCAAGCAGATCAACATCGGCTTCGATGGCAACGACGTGTATGTGCAGGGCCTTTGCACCGACCTGCCCGAGGCTTGGGTGAAGGGTGAGCTCAACGGCACCACCGCCACCTTCGCCACCAGCCAGTACTTTGGCACCGACGAGCGCCTGGCCGCCTATGGCTACACCTACCCGCACTACTTCCTGGGCTACGGCAACGGCATCGAGGATGTGGTGTTCAACTTCAACACCGAGACCCGCGTGTTCACCACCGACACCTGGATCATCGACAATGAGTTCGAGAGCTCACTCAACTATTACCTCATCTTCTCCGACAACGTGTGGACGCCCTTCGTGGAGCTGCCCGGCAAGCCTGCCAATCCCGAAATCACACGGGTTTACCTGACCGGCAGTTATCCCAACCTTGACATCACCATCCCCACCGTGGATGTGGATGGCAACAACATGAACGTGGACAAGCTCTACTATCGCCTGTACAGCGATGTAGAGCACGAGGTGGCCCTCATCCCCTTCATGCCCGGGCAGTATCCGCGCTGCGGTTTCACCGAGACCGTGTATGAGATTCCTTACACGCTCAACGACGACTATGACATCTACACCGGTGGCAGCCGCGTGTATCTGAACCAGGATGCCGACCTCCTGGCCAGCCTCAACCAGATTGGCGTGCAGACAGTCTATTACGGTGGCATGGACAATCCCAATGGCATGATGCGCGAGCCGGCCGACAACGAGAGCGACATCGTGTGGTTCTTCATCAAGGACTATGCGCCCACCGTGCGTACCATCACTGGCACCGTGTGCGACGAGAGCAACCAGCCGCTGGCCGGCGTGATGGTCACCGCTGTGGCCGCGACCGGTGAAGAGCCTGCCGGCATGATGCGTGAGCCCGCCGAGACCTTCACTGCTGTGACCGGCGACGACGGCACCTATAGCATCGAAGTCCCCATCGACGGCACCTACAACCTGACCTTCGAGAAAGAGGGCTACAAGACCCAGACCTTGCCTGAGGCTGATGCTGCTAACGTCGTCATGGCGGCTGATGTCACCACTGGCGTGGCCGACGTGAATGCCGCCGGACAAGTGCAGAGCGTGACCTACGTCAACGCCGCTGGCCTGAAGAGCGACAAGCCCTTCGCCGGACTGAACATCGTCGTGGCAAAGATGGCCGATGGCTCGGTGGTTGTGAAGAAGGTGGTGAAATAATCACCTGAATGTAAAGCCGGCTCCACTCGGCCGGCAGTGATATGGCACAGGATGGCGCGCCGCAGTCTTTTGCGACGCGCCATCGGTGTGTCCGATAGGGGAGGGCTGGCTAGTGGTGTGCCGGCTCAGTGGCGGCGGCCAGCCATGTTGGTCTTGCCCTGGTTCACGGCCTGCTTTTTGGTCATGGTGCCAGTGTCGGGCTTGCGGGCGGGACCTCCTCCGTGAATGGTGCCCGATTGAGGAGCTGCGGGCCGGCTTCCCACTGTGCCGTGCGGCGCTCCGTGCACATTGCCGGCGGCGTTGCTGTGTCCGTCGAAGGTGCGGCCACGGTAGGGGCTGTTGTCGTAGTAGCGGTTGCCGCCCTTGTAGGTCTGGTAGCCCGGAGGCGCGGCGCGGTAGTAGCGCCCCTTGGCATAGCGGTCGTAGATTACGAAGCGGAACCGGTTGCTCGTCCACGTGATGGGACGGTAGAAGTAGTTTGCGGCCGTGAAGGCGCGGTACTGCGCCGCGGTGAGCACGTAGCTCAGTTCGCTGTTGCGGCGCGTCCAGTAGGTGCCGTAGAGGTCGCCGACGGCTTCCACGTTCAGGATGTAGTCGAGGTTGATCTCGTAGGCGGCGTTGTACTGGTCGTCGGTCAATGCCAGCTCGTAGGCCATCTTGTCGGTCAGGAACAGTGCCTGCTCGCGGGCCTGGCTGTAGCTCATTGCGCTGGCCGATGCCATGACGGCCACGGCAGCGACGAGGGTGATGATGAAGCGTTTCATAGTTCTTGATGTTTAGATGGTGAATAATTGAGGTGGGTTCTATAAATTGCAATTGAGTTTCTTTGTCACTATGACGAAGAAAAGGGCCAAAGGTTAAAAGGCCTTCACTCATCCAATCGACCAATCGCCTCCAATCACCGACCAACGGCCCCCATTCGGCACATCGTGATGGACGTGCCATGCCCTCGCTTCAGGTTCAATCGATGTCGATGCGCCCGCCGCCGATTTGCGGACGCTTGCCGGCCACCACATCCATCACTGCCTTGGTGCGTGCGAGCGCCTCGCGGCCCATCATGTGCAGGGCCAGCCATCCGCGTCGCCAGTTGCCGCAGTTCATGCCGATGGCGTCGACGCCGTGGACCCGCGCCAGAAAGAGCGCCCGCTCGTTGTGGAACTGCTGCGAGACCACCAGCAGGCTGTCCTGGCCGAAGATTTCGTGTGCCCGCACCACCGAGTCGAGCGTGCGCCGTCCGGCATAGTCGGCATGGATCACGCTGTCGGGCACTCCCCGGCTCACCAGGTCGGCGCGCATCATGTAGGCTCGTTGTAGCTGGCGGTGCTGTTCTCGCCGCTGACGATGATGCGGTCCACCTTGCCGGCATGAAAGAGCGCGGCCATGGTGTCGATGCGGTTGTAGTAGTAGGGGTTGGGTCCGCCCCAGCGGCTGATGCGGTTGGTGCCCAGCAGAAGGGCGGTGTGGCGGTGCGGCACGTCGGCCACGCGGTCGTAGAGCCGCCCCCGGCTGGCGTGCAGCACCACCAGGTTGCACACCAGGCACACCACTGCACACACAGCAACGGCGATGCTTGTCCATTTGAACAAGGACTTGAAAACACGCTTCATGGTCTAAACATTTGAGATGAATCAGTGAGGCTGATGCGGCATCGGCCATCACCGTGCAAAAGTACTGAAAAATCCCGAATAGAATGGCACGAAGATGCGACTAGGTTGCAAAGATGATGGATTTTTCGGGGCAGATGGGAGAGTGGAGCGATGTTTGACCTTAACTTTGCGGCAAAAATACGATTTGAATATGGAAAAGCATAACGAATCATGCGGCTGCGGGTCGGCCCAGAGGCATAGCCATTGCGGCTGCCATCACGACCATGGACATCATCACAATCATGAGCATCATCACGAACACGAGCATCACCACGACGAGCACGGCAACCTGCGCGTGAAGTTGGGGCTGATTGTGGCCACCCTTGTGCTGCTGGCCGGGGCCATGGTGGTGGAGCACCGCTTCGAGTTGCCCGTGTGGCAGTTGCTTCTGGTGTATCTGGTGCCCTATCTGCTGGTGGGGCACGGCACCCTGCGCGAGGCGGCCGAAGGGATGGCTCACGGCCATGCCTTCGACGAGCACCTGCTCATGTCGGTGGCCACCATAGGCGCGCTGTGCATCGGCTTCCTGCCCGGTGCCGAGCCGCAGATGGCCGAGGCTGTGGCGGTGATGCTCTTCTTTGAAGTGGGCGAACTCTTCGAGGGCTATGCCGAGGGGCAGAGCCGCCGGAGCATAGCCCACTTGATGGCGATTCGCCCCGATGTGGCGCGCGTGGAGCGTGAAGGCCTGGTGGCCGATGTGGCTCCCGAGAGTGTGGCCGTGGGCGAGACCATCGTGCTGCGTGCCGGCGACCGTGTGCCGCTCGACGGGGTGGTGCTCACCGGCACGTCGGCCCTCGACACCGTGGCTCTCACCGGCGAGGCGATGCCGCGTGCCGTGGGCGTGGGCGACGAGGTGGTGTCGGGGTGCGTGAATGGCTCCGGGGTGCTCCGTGTGCGGGTCACCAAGAGCTATGGCGAGAGCACCGCGACGCGCATCTTGGAACTGGTGGAGAATGCTGATTCGCGCAAGTCGCGCAGCGAGGCGTTCATCACACGCTTTGCCCGGGTCTACACGCCCGTGGTGGTCGTGGCCGCGCTGCTGCTGGCCGTGCTGCCGCCGCTGCTGTCGGGTCACTTTGCCGACACCTTTGCCACGTGGCTCTACCGGGCGCTGATGTTCCTGGTGGTGTCGTGTCCGTGTGCGCTGGTGATCAGCGTGCCGCTCACGTTCTTCAGCGGCATCGGGGCTGCCTCGCGCCGGGGCATCTTGGTCAAGGGGGCTAACTTCATCGATGCGCTGGCCCAGGTGGGCACGGTGGTGTTCGACAAGACGGGCACCCTGACCCGAGGCCGGTTTGCCGTCAGTGCCGTGCATCCCGAGCAGTGCGCCGAGCGCCGGCTGCTGCATCTGGCCGCCCATGTGGAGCATTTCAGCACCCATCCCATCGGAGCCGCGCTGCGCGACGCCTTCCCCGACGAGGCCACCGACGGCTGCCAAGTGACCGAGGTGGAGGAGCTGCCCGGACGGGGCATCACCGCCCTGGTGGGCACCGAGCGCGTTGCCGTGGGAGGACTGGCGTTGATGCGTGACTTGGGGATATCGATTGCCGACTGCGAGCAATGCGCCCACCAGAGCGCCACGGTGGTCCATGTGGCCATCGAGGGGGCTTATGCGGGCCACATCGTGATCACCGACCAGGTGAAGCCCACCAGTGCCCAGGCCCTTGCCGACCTGCGCGCGATGGGGGTGGGCCGCACGGTGATGCTCACCGGCGACGGTGCCGAGGCGGCGGCCGAGGTGGCCGCGCAGCTGGGGCTTACCGACTGCCACGCCGGTCTGCTGCCGGCCGACAAGGCTGCCCACGTGGAGCGTCTGCTAGCCGAGCGCGAGCCGGGACGCACGTTGGCCATGGTGGGCGACGGCATCAACGACGCCCCGGTGCTGGCGCGTGCCGATGTGGGCATCGCCATGGGCGGACTGGGCAGCGACGCCGCCATCGAGGCCGCCGACGTGGTGCTCATGGACGACGACCCCGTCAAGGTGGCCTCAGCCATCGGCATCGCCCGCCGCACGCTGGCCATCGCCCGCCAGAACGTGGTGCTGGCCATCGGTGTCAAGGTGGCCGTGCTTGTGCTCGCCGCAGCAGGGCTGGCCACGATGTGGATGGCCGTGTTTGCCGATGTGGGTGTCACGGTGCTCGCAGTGCTCAACGCCATCCGGAAAAAGTGAACCTTTCTGCATGATGGGTTGCAGATTCTGCGAAATGCGTTGCTGTGGTGAGCGGATTTTTCACTAACTTTGCGGCATGAAATCATCGTCGATGGTCATCAACATGATGCGCCGCGCGCTCGTGCGGCCGCGCAGGGTGTCGTGGCAGCTCATGTGTGGCACTGGCAACAACCGATTACGATATAATTCCAAATAACTATGGCAGACATCAAGACAATTGGCGTGCTCACCTCGGGAGGCGATGCGCCGGGCATGAACGCCGCCATCCGCGCCGTGACGCGCGTGGCACTGGGCAACGGACTGAAGGTGAAAGGCATCTATCGTGGCTACGAGGGGCTGATCAACAACGACATCCGCGATTTGACCACCGAGGACGTGAGCGGCATCATCATGCGCGGCGGCACCATGCTGCGCACCGCCCGCTCGCAGCGCTTCACCACCGACGAGGGCATGCAACAGGCCTACGAGAACATGAAAATGCACCAAATCGATGCGCTGGTGGTGATTGGCGGCAACGGCTCGCTCACGGGGGCCATGGAGTTCGCGCGCAAGCACGACGTGTGCTGCGTGGGCCTGCCAGGCACCATCGACAACGACCTCTACGGCACCGACGCCACCATCGGCTTCAACACCACGCTCGACACCATCACCGAGTGTGTGGACCGCATCCGCGACACGGCCACGAGCCACGAGCGCATCTTCTTCGTCGAGGTGATGGGGCGCAACGCGGGCTTCCTGGCGCAGAACGCCGCCATAGCCGGCGGATGCGAGGCGGCCATCATTCCCGAAGACGTGACCGATGTCGACCAGCTCGCCCTGTTCATGAAGCGCGGCATACGCAAGTCTAAAAAGTCGTGCATCGTCATCGTCACCGAGAGTCCCACCCATGGCGCCATGCACTACGCCAAGCGTGTGCGCAACGAGTTCCCGGAGTTCGACGTGCGCGTTTCCATCCTAGGCCATCTACAGCGTGGCGGCCGTCCCAACGCATTCGACCGCATCCTGGCCACCGTCGTAGGCCACGGAGCCGTCAAGGCCCTCTTGCAAGGGCAGCGCAACGTGATGGTGGGGCTCCGCAATAGCGAGATGGTGCTCGTGCCTTTCGCCGAAGCCATCCGCACCGACAAGCAGGTGGACAAGGCTCT
>CAMVDK010000078.1 GCA_947166165.1 uncultured Porphyromonadaceae bacterium | reverse complement strand
CCATCTGGCCATGATGCCGCACCTCGAGCGCGCCATCTTCCCGTGGCAGTGCGCTTGGTATCCCGCTTCGCGACAGGCCGACGAAGTCACTCCGTGGATCAGCGCATTCGTCAACGCCCGCCGCTGGATTGAGCAGAATTCAAAATCCCACAACCGCAAATGATTGTGGATGAGGAACTGCAAAAGATGAATCGTGCATTATCATTGTGAATTGTGCATTGTGAATTGTGCATTGAAAAATTGTGAATTCTTAAAAATAGTATCATGATTGACCAAACAACTGTAAACCAAATTCTCGACACGGCCGACATTGTCGACGTGGTGAGCGATTTCGTGAGCCTGCGCAAGCGCGGCTCCAACTGGGTGGGCCTGTGTCCCTTTCACAACGACCGCAAGCCCTCGTTCAACGTTTCGCGCGTCAAGGGCATCTACAAGTGCTTCAGCTGCGGTGAGGGCGGCAGCGCCGTCAACTTCATCATGAAGCACGAGCAGATGACCTACGTCGAAGCGCTCAAGTATCTTGCCGCAAAATATCACATCGAGGTCAAAGAGCGCGAGCTCACCGACGAGGAACGCACCGCGCAGACCGAGCGCGAGTCGATGCTCGTGCTCAACGAGTGGGCATGCCAATTCTTCGAAGACCAGCTGTGGAACACCACCGAGGGGCAGGAGGTGGGGTTGAGCTACTTCCGCCGGCGCGGGTTCAGCGACGCCACCATACGCAAATTCCGGCTCGGCTACTCGCCCGAAAGCCGCACGGCGCTCTACAGCGCCGCCACACGCCAGGGCTACAGCCGCGACCTGCTGCTCAAGCTCGGCCTGTGCAAAGACGACAACCACGGCGGCGCGTTCGACTTCTTCCGCTCCCGCGTCATGTTCCCCATCTTCAACATCGCCGGAAAGGTGATTGCCTTTGGCGGACGCACACTCAAGAAGACCGAGCCGGCCAAATACTTCAACTCGCCCGACTCGCCCGTCTACAACAAGAGCTCGACAACCATGTATGGCCTCTACCAGGCCAAGCGGGCCATCGCGAAGCTCGAAAAGTGCTTCATCGTCGAGGGTTATGCCGATGTGATTTCGATGCACCAGGCCGGCTTCGAGAATGTGATCGCCTCGTCGGGGACCGCCCTCACCGAGGGTCACATCCACCTGCTGCACCGCTTCACCGACAACGTGACCGAACTCTTCGACGGCGATGCCGCCGGTATCCACGCCGCCCTGCGCGGCATCGACATGCTGCTGCGCGAAGGGCTCAACATCAAGGTGCTCTTGCTGCCCGACGGCGAAGACCCCGACAGCTACGCCCAAAGCCACAGCTTAAGCCAGGTGGAGCAGTTCATCGCCGAAAATGAGCAGGACTTCATCCGCTTCAAGACCGGCATCGTGCTTGCCGACGCCGGCACCGACCCGGTGAAACGCGCCAAAGCCATCGACGACGTGGTGGGTTCCATAGCCGTGATTCCCTCCGAAATCACACGCGCCGTCTATGTGCAGGAGTGCGCCGCGCTCTTCGGCATTCAAGAGGACGTGCTGCTGCGCGAATTGCAAAAGCGCATGCGCCGCCTGCGCGACGAGGAGTACAAGCGCCGCCAGCGCGAGCAAGCGCGCCAACAGGACACCCAGGCAGCGCCCGCCCAAATCCAGCAGACCACCACTCCGCCAGCCACCGGCACCACTCCCCCACCGCCGTCGCAGCCTCCTGTGCCGGCACCCGCGATTGTCCGCCGGCCCACACAGGTGCGGCTCACCGACATCGTCCGGCAAGAGCGCGACGTGATCATGTATGTGGTCAAATACGGCATGTGCTACCTCTGCGACACCGCCTACGACGACGGCACGCAGCAGCCCACCACCGTGACCGAATTCATCCAGAGCGAGATGGAAATCGACCAAATCGAGCTCTCCGAACCGCTGCACAAGCGCATTTTCGACATCGCCACAGCCATGGTGCAGCCCTTCTACCACGACCTGGAGGCCTACAAGCGCGACACCGAGGCTTGGAAGCAGGACGAACTGCGCAGCCGCCTGCAGAACCTCGACCCCACCGGGCTCACCAGCAACGACTTGCAGACGCGTGAGCAGGAAATCACAGCCGCCGTCGAGCAGCAAGTGGCACAGCGCATCGACCTCTACCGGCAGTGCTACCTTGAGAAGCGGCTCACCTCGCATCCCGACGACGACGTGCGCGACCTGGCCACCGACCTCGTGACCGAAAAGCACCAACTGAGCAAAATCTACACCCAGAACGGCTATGTGGCCACCGAGTTCGACCGCCTGTTCACCCTGGTGCCCAAAGCCATCAACGCGTGGAAAAACGCCGTCATCGCCGACAAGATACGCAGCCTTCAGGCGCAGATGCAGCACAGCGGCTCCACGGCCGAGAGCGCTCAGCTGCTCCAGCGGCTGCAGGAACTCTTCAGGGTGCGCAGCGAGCTCGCCAAGCTCATCGGCGACCGAGTGGTCAACCCCAAGTAGACTCTTCATTCTTATTATTTTGTGATGCGGCCGTCGTGCTCGTCACGGGCTCGCGTGGCCCCACAACTCGCACCGCTGGCCCTGCGCGAGCATGTTGCACACAAAAAGCGGTTATCGTACCACAGAAGTACGGTAACCGCTTCTAAGCGTAAAAGACAACGATTTGTGCTTTATCTCACAATGATGTTGAGCCTTCGCTCAAACTCGTTCACGTTCGGCAATGCTCATGCAAGCATGGCATTGCTCTCACTTAATCACTCGTTTTCGTCCATCCTCAATCACGATGCCCTTATAGTCGTCAGCCACGGGCTGACCCATGATGTTGTAACGCTGGCCAGCCTTGGGCTGCGCGACGTTGATGTCCTCAACACCAGTGATGATGGTGTTCTTGAAAGTGGCGCTCACGGTCACGGGAGCGGCGGGCATGGCGAAGGTGTAGGTGCCGTTGTCGCCCGGTGTGAGTTCGACATTGCCGCCGGACAAACGCAACATAGGTTCGCCACTCGGCTCACCGTCAACAGTGGTCACGGTGAGGTTTTCCAACTCATAGCCGTCGTCGGGCGTCACCGTCAGCGTCACGGTCTCGCCCACGGCAGCTGTCTCCTTGTTGGCAGTCACCGTGCCGTGCTCAAACGACTCAGGCAGGCTGATGGTGTAGCTCTCAGGCACAAGTGTCACGGTCAGGTCTAGGCCGTCGGTGAGGCCTGCCGAATCATCTGAATAGAAGTAGAGCGTCAAGCTCTGTCCGGTGCTGGTGAGCGTGGCGATGGTCGTCCATTCGTAGTAATCGTCGCTCATAGCAGCATCGAGCAGCTTGGTGCCACTGGCGCTGTTGCCGTCATAGACCGTAAGATAATCTTCTTGCGAAGTCATGATGTTGCCCGAAAGTTGGAGCCTGTAACCTGCGGGAGCAGTCATCACAAGGGTTCCATCGCAAGCAAAACTGTAATCGCCTTCCGAGCCGCCATTGTCATATACTTTGAACGATGCGACGCTCTCGGGAATGATGGCGTTTTTCATGCCAGTCTTGGGCATGTCGATGAAGAGGCTCGTCAGGTCGTCGGAGAACGTGGGGGTGACGGAGACTGTCGAGGCAGGCATGGTGAAGGTGGCGGTGTTCGTACCAGTGTACCATTTCATGTCGGTCACGTCCAAGAGGTTGCTGTTGATGTCGGTCACGACAAGGTCGGTGACCACATAACGCTCATCGGGTGAGGCGGTGAGGGTGACGATCTGGTTCACCACGGCAGCATCTACGTCGGGCGTGACTGTGCCGCCCTCGTCGGGGTTGTAGACGGTGATGCCATACTCGGTGCTGGTGCTGACGAGGTCCACGGTCAGGTCGAGACCTTTGCAGCCAGTCCAGTAGCCAACGAACCAAATCATGATGCTCTGCCCAGTGCTGGTTGCAGTGGGGATATCGGTCGTATGATACCAACTGGAGCTTTGGGCATAGTCGATGAGTTTCGGTGCGGTTTTGTCAATACCGTTATAGACAGTCACTTGGTCACTTGTGTTTGTACCTCCGGCAGTGATGGTGCCCGAAACTTTGAGATTATAGCCCTCGGGAGCAGTCAGAACAAGGTAGCCAAAGCTATTCGGAGTTAAGTTGCCATCTTTGCCACCATCATCATAAACTTTCAACGACATCAAGCCCTCAGGGATGATGATATTCTTTGTGCCAACATATGGCATGTTGATGTAGGGCGCATCGCTGGTCGCCTCAGTGAACGTCGGTGTGACGCTGACAGCCGAGGCGGGCATGATAAAGGTGGCGGTATTGAGATAGGTGATCCAATCTACTGCCACATCATTCTCATTTGCATCCTTCACGCTAAGGCCGCTGAGCACATAACCATCACTGGGCGTGGCAGTCAGTGTGACCACTTCTTCAATCACGGCCTCTGTCTTGTTGCTCTCCATGCTTCCGTTGTCGGCGGGGTTAACGGTAATGGCACGCTTTTCGGTGGGGTCGAAGAGTTCCACGGTCAGGTCAAAACCCTCGTAGACGCCGCTATTATCGGAGTAGAAGTAAAACGTCATGCTTTGGCCACTGCTTCTGACTGGATCGATGGCCAACCATTCAGAGGTGTTGCCGCTTACTTCATTGAGCAGTTTGGTGGTGCTTGTGCCGTCGCCGTCATAGACCGTCAGTTTATCCCAACTTCTCTCCGTCTTGATGCGGCCAGATAGTTGGATTGAATAGCCTTCGGGGGCTGTGATGATGAGTAGGCTCCTGCAGCCTTTGCTGTAGTTGCCGTCCTTGCCGCCGTCGTCATACACCTTGAAGGTGGTGATGGAGGCATCGCTGAGCGTAAGATGGTTCTCTTCGGTGCCTGCTGGCATGGTCACGAACCAGCGAGCCGCCGTGCCTTCGGCCTCGTTTTTGTCCTCAGTAAGGTCCACATCCCCTGCCCATGACGTGAGGCTGGCAAACAGGGTCATCAATAAAAGTAATGATTTTTTCATACGCTTTATGGTTTTAAAACACATTCAGATAATTCTGAAATGCAAAGATAAGTTTAATTTTTTACATGGCAATTTCCAATGGCTGAAATTCCTAAAAAAACTGCGAATTTTGCCGAATGAGAAGGGCTTTTGAGCCGCCAAAGTTCACGACGCATCGGTTGGCGGTGTGATGCGGCCATTGCCGAAGTCGGCGATGCGGGCAAATGTCGTGGGCATCGGTTGGCGGTGTGATGCGGCCGTCGTGCTCGCCGCAGGCTCGCGTGGCCACGCCAAGGCGAGGCCCTACAACTCGCACCGCTGGCCCTGCGCGAGCATGTTGCATACAAAAAGCGGTTATCCGTACCACAAAAGTACGGTAACCGCTCTTAGGCGTGAAAGACAACGATTTGTGCTTTATCTCACAATGATATTGAGCCTTCGCTCAAACTCGTTCACGTTCGGCAATGCTCATGCAAGCATGGCATTGCTCTCACTTAATCACTCGTTTCTTGCCGTTCTCGATGACGATGCCCTTGTAGTCATCAGCCACGGGCTGACCCATGATGTTGTAACGCTGGCCGCGCTTGTGGTCGGCTGCGTTGATGTCCTCAACACCGGTGACAACGGTCTCCTTGAACGTGGCGTTCACGGTCACGGGAGCCGCTGGCATCTCGAAGGTGTAGGTGCCATTCTCACCTGGAGTGAGCTCCAATGAACTGCCGCGCAGACGCAAGGGTGCGCCACTTGGCTCGTCCTCGTTGGTGATGGTGATGGTGAGCGCTTCAAGCTCATAGCCGTCGTCGGCAGTCACGGTGAGCGTGACGGTCTCGCCAACGTGCGCCGTGGCCTTGTCGCTGGTCACGGTGGCGTGCTCAAGGTCGGTGGGCAGGGTGATGGTGTAGTCAATAGCGGCGGTTGTCACTGTGACGGTGGCATCCTCCGCTGGCATCACGAATGAGTTGCCCTCGATGGCTGTGCCGTTTACCGAATAGACGGGTGCATAACCCTCGGGCACCTCGCCGCTGTAGCTCAGCGTGACGGTGGTGGCCGCCGCATAGTGGGTCACGCCATCGATATCGACGCTCTCGCCCGTGGCGGTGACGCCGTCGGGCAGGGTGAGGGCGTGGACGCTGCGCGCGCCCTCCTGGTCTTCGCTGATGATGCCTTTTCCCACGCCCACTTTGGTGTATGAGTCAATCTGACGTTCAGTGTTACGCACCAGGCAGTCATGATAGTAGTTGGCTGCGAGGGTACCGCTATTGACACCTACGATGGCCCCTATATATTTCTGGCTGATGATTGTGGCGTCAAGGACGAGGCAATTGCTGACGGTAGCACTTGTTAGATTGCCGACGATACCACCAACATATTGTGAAATACCGTCATCGAGAGTGGTTTTCACTGTGATTTCTCCGCTGAAGGTGCAACGGCTGATAGTGCCCCTATTGCTGCATTTGCCAACGATGCCGCCATAGTTGCTCGAGCTTTTACCTGAATAATTAACACTTACGTTGCTCTCCACCCGGCAGTCCTCGATGGTGCCGCCGTCATTGACACCCGCGATGCCTCCGGTATTGACGTACCCGGTGATATTGGCATCGGCGAGGATGACGTTCTTTACGGTGCCGCCGTTCGCGACGTAGCCAAAGAGACCTTGGTGCTGTTCTGCCTTTTTTAGGATGCGTATGCCACTGATGGTGTTGTTCTGGCCGTCGTAGGTGCCATTGAAAGGCTTGCTAACGCCGCCGATGGCAGTGAAGTTGTTCTCGCCTCCTTGTTCCCATTGCGTGGTGTAGTCGTACGCAATGTTGGCGGTCTGCTTGAAGGTGAGGCCGTTGCAAGTGTTGGCAGCAATGTTCACAAGCATTGCAAGGCGGTCGAGGTCTTCGGTCGAGGCTATCTCGTAGGTGTTGTTGCCCAGACTGTTGAAGTCGCTCGGGGCGAGGTTGCGAACGGTATAACTCTTGTGGGTTCTGCCGGCATACTCGCCCGCGCCTTCCACAAAGACGGTAGCATTACCCACACCATCTCCGCCATTGATATAGTAGGTGTAGTCAGTGCCCTCGGTGAGCACGGTGCCGTTGTAGGTAACGGTGGGCACAGGCTTGACGGGGCTGCCGTTGTATATATACTCGTTCTCAATGCCGCTGATGACGGTGTTGCTGGTCGAGAATGGCTCGTGGGTCGTATAATCGACCCAGATTTTGCTGAAGGTCGTGCCCTCGGGAATGGCGACGGTGAGCGTTTTCCTGTCGCTGCTCACCACGGTGATGCAGTCCGAGACGGTGGCGTCGCTGTCGGTCTTGACCGTGGCGCCGTAGAACCAGTACGGGTTACTCGAACTGGTGCTTCTTAAGGATATCTGGAGCGGGGAGGCGGTGACAACATCGGTGAACGAGGCCGATTCCTGGAAGTCGAGCCCGCCGTAGAGGACGACGTCGACATCACCGCTCAACGTCATGTCAATGAAGGTGTAGGTGGAACCTGACTGAACGGGGATTTGCTCGGTGTTCCACATCGACGAGACGACACAGACACTCTGAGTTTGGCTGCCGATGGTCCTCGCAAAGCCCTGGATTCTGATTTCGGTCTGGACCGTGGCTTGCGCCGCTATGCCCGCGACGAGCATTAGCAGTAGGAGTAATAACTTTTTCATATTTCTTTTATTTTGAGGTTAGCGTAATCATATTGCAACAATCTGCCGACAAAGATAATCATTCATAATGAAAAAACCAAATTATTTTAAACTTTTGCTACCTCGACTACCAATAACAGTACACTTCCCGAAAGCCCGGAGGGCGATATCTGAATAACCCCGGACGGGCGCATAGCGTTGGCCCGGGGAGCGACATCAGCTAGCAGAAATGCCTCTGAAGGAGGCCACTATGGCTTTATTACTTTTTAAAACATGAATTATCATAAATTATCCATCAATTTTCAATAAATATTTTATTATAATTCATGGTCAATTCATGATAATTCATGGAGTATAAAAACTGCCGCAATAAACAAGAATAAATTCGCATAATTAGCAAAATTCGTAAAATTCGCATTACATCTCCCTCGCGCTGCCAATTTCAATGCGAATTACGCTAATTAGGCGAATTTCACTAATCTTTGCATTCGTGTGACACATGGACTGAAAAGCCCGGAGGGCGTGGCCGCGACCGGGTGCGCTGACGCCCTGCACCGAAAAAAGAGGCAATTCGCTTTGCGACTTGTGCATTATTTTGTAATTTTGCATCATCATAGTTCCACATCAAGCGGTGGCAAGCTGAAGCATCGCTTGACGTTTAACCATGCAATGTAATGAAAATGAACATGTCAGGAAAAGCCATCGCGCTGCTGCTTGCAGCCTTTTGCTATGTGGCCATGGCCAGCGCACAGGTGGGCATGACGGTGAAAACCATCGCCGGAACCTCCTACTACACCCACGAGATCAAGAACAAAGAGACGCTCTACGGCATCGCCCAGCAAACGCACGTGCCGCAAGACGTGCTCCTGAACTACAACCCCTGGGCCAGCGGCAAGCTTGAGAAAAACCAGCTGCTGCTCGTGCCCGTGTCGGCTCTCGAGCAGCCGGCGGTCACCGCGCTGCCCACCGAGGTGGCCGCCACCGCCACGCAGCCACACGTGAGCCACACCCTGCAGGCCGGCGAGAACATCTGCACCGTGGCCAAGCACTACGGTGCCTCGGTCGAGGGCATCCTCGCCGCCAACCCCACCCTCGAGCCCGACGGCTACCAGCCCGGCACCGTGATCAGGGTGGCTCCCGGCTCGGCCCTGCCGTTCACCTACGAGAAGTTGACACTCGTCTTCAACACCTACAAGGTGCAGCCCGGCGACACTTACACCTCGCTCGCCCATCAGGCCGGCGTCACCGTGGCCGACCTCATGGCCCTCAACCCCAAGACCAAAAAGCCCAAGAAGGGCAAACTCATCGTGATGCCCACCCGACGCGTGGAGCGGCTCACCACCACCATGGCCACCATCAGCCAGGCCGACCTGGAAGCCTACTACATGCCCCGCCTAGGCTCGCTCTACGACAAGATGCTCGAAGACCGCCGCAAGAGCGACATCAACATCGGCATCATCCTCCCCTTCCAGCTCCACAAGAGCGCCCCGCCCAAGCAAGCCTACCTCTACACCGACTTCTACAAGGGATTCCTGCTTGCGCTCGACAGCCTCAAGAACGTCACCTCGCGCAAGGTGAACGTCAAGGTCTACGACACCCAGCACAACCTCAACGTGACCGACAGCCTGCTCGCCCTGCCCGAGATGCTCGCCTTGAACGTGATCATCGCCCCCAGCGAGCCCAAGCAGCTCGAACGCATCAACAACTTCGGCCAGAAGAACAACATCGACGTGCTCAACTGCTTCTCGACCAAGAACGACGACTACCTCACCAACCCCAACGTCTACGAGGTCAACACGCCCTCTAACCGGTTTGCCAGCGCCGTGCTCCGCTGGTTCGACACCGAGTTCGGCACCAGCGAGGTGATTTTCCTCGAAGACCCCGACGCCGAGGCCAAAGACATCTACACCGACATCCGCTCCCACATCGTGGCCTCGGGCATGCACCACACCACCGTGAGCCTGGCCGGGGGCGACCTCACGTTCGACCGCGTGTCGCGCGCCATGAACCCCGGCGCACGCTACGTGTTCATCCCCTCGTCGAGCAGCAAAAACGTGCTCAAGAAAATCGTGCGCGCACTCAAGCAGGCCAAGGAAGAGCGCTTCGACTGCGACATGGCCCTGCTCGCCTACCCCGAGTATGTGCTCTACCTCAAGGACTACCAAGACGACCTGCAGACCATCGACACCTACATGTTCTCGCGTTTCTTCAACGCCAAGGGCTTCCGCACGCGCGACTTCGACACGCTCTACCGCCGCTGGTTCGGCGGACAGACCCTCGTGGCCTACCCCAACATGGGTCTGCTGGGCTACGACACGGCCATGTTTATCGTGGGCGCCCTCAACGCCAGCGGTTCGCTCGAAGGCGGCCGCACCCACAAGGGCATCCAGACCAGCTTCCGCTTCGAGCGCGACAACCCCGCAGGTGGCTACGTCAACCAAGCCATCGACGTGGTGCACTTCACCACCGACCACACCATCATCACCGAGGTGAAATGACCCGCCTTCAGCTCCTGACAGCCCTGACGCTTGCCCTGACCGCTCTCACGGCTGGCGCACAGACCCACTACGAGGGCAACATCGCCGTGGGCGCCAAAGCCGGCGCCACGCTGTCGCGCATGCAGTTCAACCCCACCGTGCCGCAGACCATGCTGCCTGGATTCATGTTCGGGGCCACGTTCCGCTACATGGAGGAGCGCCACTTCGGCCTCATCGCCGAGCTCAACATCGAGCAGCGAGGGTGGAAGGAGAAGTTTGAGGGTTACGACTATGCCTACCAGCGCCGCTTGACCTACCTGCAATTACCGATGCTCACCCACATCTACTTCGGCAGCAACAAGTTTCATGGCTTCTTCAACATTGGTCCTGAGCTGGGATTCATGATTGCCTCAAGCATCAGCAGCAACTTCGACCACGACAACATCGAAGCCATCGCCGGTTTCCCGACAACCAACCGCAGCACCGAGCAGTTCAGTCTGCCCATTCACAGGCGGTTCGACTATGGCCTGTCGGCTGGTGCCGGCATAGAGATGATAGCTCGCAACAAGAGTTCCTTCACCCTCGAAGGCCGCTTCTACTATGGCCTCGGCGACGTGTTCGGCAACCGCAAGCGCGATGCCTTCTCCAGCTCCTCGGGCATGAGCGTCATGGTCACCCTCGGCTACATGTACCGCATCAAGTAGCCGCCCCGGCCGCCTGCCCAGCCGCGCAAACACGGCAAAATATCTGTGCATGCCAAATAAGCCCGATTATTCTCGCTTATTTGGCACGCATTGCATATTAGCACTGATTATCAGCAACATACATTCAATTTTTTAAAAACAGTTTTTTGCCATTTCGCACTTTTATCACTCATAGCGTTTAGTAAATCGGTTCCTATGTGTATATAAGGTGTATGACACAAAGAGAACGACAAATTGAGCGGCTGTTCAAGCAGCATTACCGCGCGATGCACAGGCTGGCCAGCATGCTGCTGCACGACGGCGACGAGAGCAAGGACATTGTGCACGATGTGTTTGCCCGCTTGCTTGCCGAGCAAGTGGAGCTGCGCGACGACACCGCTCAATCCTACTTGATATCGAGCGTGCGCAACCGATGCCTGAATGTGATTCGCAATCGCAAAATCCATGAGCAAGCGCACCTGCACCTGATGCTTGCCGACGAGTTGGAACGGACATCTCCCGAAGAGTTTGAGCGCGAAATCGAACTGCTCAAAGCGGGAATCGAAGAATTGTTCCCGCCCATCTGCCGCGAGGTGATACGCCTGCATTTCAACGAAGGGTTGCCTTTCCGTGAGGTGGCCGAACGGTTGGGCGTGAGCGAAACCACCATCTACAAGCACCTGAAGAGCGCACTTGACCAATTACGTCGAACACTTAAAAACGCAGAACAATGAAAAAGACCGATTTACTGTTCCAGATGCTGGAACATCCCGAGCATTACAGCGAGGCACAATGGCAAGACATACTTGCCGACGACGAGTGCCGTGAGCTATATGCGCTTATGGCTTTGACCAAAAGCGCCAGCCAGCCATCACAAGTGACCGATGAGGAGCTTGATGCCGAATGGCAGCGTCTGGCCCTGTCGCAACGCCATGCCGTGGTTGTTCCGCTGTGGCGCAAAGTTGCCGCCGCTGCCGCGATTGTATTAGTTCTCTTTGGGGTCTCATACGCCGCGGTCAAGACTGGTTTCTTCGGCCTGCAAAAACAGATCACAAAGGAGACTGCTATTGTCAAGCCTGATGCTGCTGCCGTCACTGCCGGCGCGACTCAAGAGGCTATTGAGCAATCCACCGACACGCTAAACGTCATTGCCGAGCCGCGACTCTACGACAACGTGCCGCTGGAGCAAATGCTCGCCGAACTCTCGGCTTTCTACCATGTGGATGTGGAATACCGCTCCGACGACGCGCGCTCGTTGCGCCTGTACTACCAGTGGGAGCCCGACTATTCGCTCGACAAAGTGGTGGAGATGTTGTCGAATTTCGAAACCTTCCGAATCCGCCACGAAGGCAAC
>CAMVDK010000077.1 GCA_947166165.1 uncultured Porphyromonadaceae bacterium | reverse complement strand
ACGGCCTTGACACTGGCCGAGACGAAGCTGTAGCCGGCCCGCATGATGGCTGCGCCGTGCACGGTGGTGTAGTCGAAGGTGTTGCCGGCAATGACCTCGGTCTCGTGGTTGCTGCGGCAGGCGCCGAAGCCGGGTGCGTCGTCGTCGCGCCAGGGCAGCTCGCGGCGGAACTCATGTTGGGCTCCCAGATAGTTGATCTGCTCCATGTAGGGCACGCCGTGGTCTTTGCTGTCGTAGAAGCCGGCTATCGAGTCGCCCTCAAACCAGTCGGGGCCGCTGATGCGTGTGAATCCGTTCACGACCATCACCGTGCCCTTCGAGGCCGGCGCGACACCGAGCGAAAGCGTCTCGCTGGGGAAACTGCGCCCGCCGTCGTTCACGGCAATGACGCGGTAGCTGTGGATGTTGTTGTCGTTCACGCGCACCACATATTGCGGGTCGGGCGTGACGGCTATCTCCTTGAAGCCTCCATTCTCGCCCACGCGCTCGCAGATGATGTACTTCTTGGCCTCGGCCTTGCAGCACAACTCATCGACGGTAGGCCGCCAGGTGAGCAGGAAGGTGCCTGCCGACGAGGCTTGGCTGATGCAGAACGAGTTAACGGGCAGCGGCTGCACCACGTAGTCGCGATGGTCGCGCTGGGCGATGAACTTGAGGATGCCCTTGTAGATGGCGCGGCTGACGTCGAAACGGAACTGCGGGTCGAGGCCGTACTTCATATCCGCGAAGTTCTGGTGCGAGAGCAGCTCCATGAGCAGTGCGGGCACCTCGGGCACGCGGACCTCGTAGTAGCTCTTGTCCCACATTCCGCGGCGCGTCCAGTTGGGCTCATACTTGGCGCGGATGTCGCCCACGACCTCGGTGCTCACAATATTGGCAAACTGGCGCGAGAGCTCGCGCGGGGTGCCGTTGGCATACTTGCCGAAGTTCTTGCCGTTCGACTTGGTGCAATAGATGAGCAGTGTGCCGATGATGTCGTCGTTAGGTGTTGTTCCAGCATCGGTGTGGAGGCAGAACGACACGTCGACGGGAATCTTGAGTCCCGGCTTGCCGGGCAGCACGTCGCTGCCTCCGGCCAGGTAGTTGACCCACTCGCCACGGCTGCGATAGTCGTCGGTGTAGTCGTTGATGCCAGTGCTGGTGCTGTAGACCTCGTGGGGGAAACCGGCCCACTGCAGATAGTAGCGCGAGCCGATGTGGAACCATGGGTGCTCGCCGCTGCCCACGTATTTGTAGTCGATGCCGGGCTTGCCCAGGCAGGCCTCATCCTCGTTCTTGGCAGCGATGGCGCGGTTCTCGTCGGTGGGCAGGGCCACGCGGCGCACGATGTTGCCCTTGCCTCCGCCCACGCGGATGGCGTCGGCAGTGACCACGCCGTTTTTCTGCTCGCTGTAGTTGCTCAGGGTGACCACGTCTTTGTTCATGCCCTTGGCGAGTTGGAACGAGCCGAGGTACACCCACACGCCGCCGCCCATCCTCTGGTCGACGCGGAACTGCTTTGCGCCTTCGAGCGAGTTGACGGTGTAGAGCGCGTCGTCGACACTGTTGTCGAGCGACTTGTAGGAGATGTAGACGGCAAAGGTGCCGGCCTCGGGCATATCCACGCTCCACGAGGCGGTGCTGAGCTTCTTCTTGTCCTTCTCTTTGACGGCCTGCACCATGCGGAAGGTGCCTTCGGCGAAGGGGTTCTCAAAGTCTTTGTAGGTGGCGCGGGCATAGGCGAAGCCCGGGGTCTTGCCACTCTCCCACTTCTTCTTGCCGTTGTGCTCGGCATAGGTGGTCTGGGCCTGGCCGCCGTCGTTGTCGACCACGGCGCCGAAGTTGTGGGTGTCGCGCTCGCGGGCGTCCCACACATAGGCCCCGGCATTCTCGAGCATGGGCATCACAAAGGGGATGATGTAGCTGTGGGTGTACATGTCCTCCACGGTCTGGAACATGCGCGCGCGCTGCCACTCCCAGCGGTTGAGCTTGGGCTCGAAATACCAGCCGTGGCTGGGCCACAGGGCCACGATGTTGCCGTCGAGGCCATGCTTGTAGCGCCGGTTGGGGTCTAGCTCGGTGATGAACGGCGCGTGCGAGCGCTTGTAAGCGTTGTCGAACGTGGCGAAATAGTTCTCAATGTCGGCGCCGGCGATGCGCAGCTGGACGTCGTCGACCTTGTAAGGCGCTCCGAGCGTGGAGCAGATGTCGCGCTTGAGCTGCGCTATCGATTCCACGGTGAAGGGCACGTCGCCATAGTTCTCGCTCAGGTCCACCACCAGGTTGCCTTCGTCGAGCGAAAGCTGGTTCACCTTGAGCTCGCCGATGCCCATGTGCGCCGGTTTGGTGGCCTGCACCACCCGCTGCACGGCCTCGAGCTGGCTGGCAGTGAAATCCTGCGCACAGGTCCAGCCCGTCCCTATCGCGCTCGCCGCCAGCAAGGCAGCCAAATATCTAATCTTCATTATTTTATTCAGTTGTTAAACAATCACATCTATCATTCTCACAATGGGTTCTCGTAGGGGTACAGCACAACCCACTACAAAAATACTACAAACATTTCACAACAAAAAACAAAGTCAAGGCAAAAAAGCGATAGTTTACATTATTTATAATTTAACTACATTAATTCAATATCAAACAACTCCATGCGCAAGCGAAAAAAAAGATGTGAGGCCGACGCATCGATGATGGTCGGCCTCACATTTTCATTGAGTCAAGGCGGCTCAAAGCCGCTGGCGGTTTGCCTTAATTGTCGAGAATGATGTTGATCAGGGCATTCACATCGCTGATGTCGACAGAGCCGTCGCCCGTGATGTCGGCCAACGCCCTGACAGCGGGGTCGTCGTTGTATTCAAGAACGATGTTGATGCAGATGTTCACATCGAGGATATCCACCACGCCATCGTCGTTGAGGTCGCCGATCAGGCCAACGACGACATCGGGCGTGTCCTTCAGGGTGACGGTCTCCTCGTTCGACCATTCCGACTCGCTCTGGTTGGCGTAGATGGCCTTCACCTTGTAGGTGTAGGTGCCGCCGCCAATCAGGTCGCTCACCACATAGAAGTTGTCGGTAATGCCCTCAATCACGCGGTAGGTGCTGTCGCCGGTCTCGCTGGCGGCATACATCGGCGCATTGGCAGCAGTGATGTCGCCGGCATAAATCTTGATGTCGTAGATGGCGTTGTAGGCATAGTAACGCGTGCTGGTGGTGTAGGGATTGAACGTGATCTGCTCGTTGGCCGCCGAGGCGTCGAGCACGAAGGTGTAGGTTGCACGGTCGTTGGTGATCATCTGGGTTTCGCTGTCGCCGCCATTGACGGTCTTGACAGTGATTCCGGTCTCGATGTCGGTGGAATTGGCCTGATAGGCCGCGCAATCCACCACCACGGTCACCTTGTCCACTCCGTCGGGCAGGTTGAATGCCGCCGATGTGAGGGGCGAGCTTTCGCGGATGATGATGTAGCCAGTGCCAATATACAGATAGTTGCTGACGGTCCATCCATCGGGAAGATACTGCGAGGCGTTGCTAACCTGGTTGGTGAGGTAGCCATCGGTATTGGTCACGGCCTCGAGGCCCGACAGGTCGGCCTGCTCCACAGTCTCAGGCTCGGTGACGGGCGACACATAGTTCACCATAAGCGTGTAGCTTTCCACATTCTCGGCCGCCGTCGCGTCGGTCCAGTCGGCACGGAACGAGGTGTTTTTCACCTTGGTCGTGTCGACGGCCTGCATCACGGGAGCCTCATAGGCGCCATTGCCCGTCAGGGTGATCTTCACGCTCTCGGCGTTGGTCGAAGCCAGCGTCACGGTGGCCTCGTAGTTCACGTTGTCGGCGGGAGTGAAGGTCACCGTCAGGTCCTTGCCGGCGGTGGCGTCGTTAGTGCTGATGGTGGTGTTGCTCAGATGGAACACGCCGTTCTCGTCGTTGAGCGTGAGCATCACGATGCCTTGCAAGTTGACACCCGACACCTGGATGGTCTGGCTGGCAGTCTCGCCCACCGTCACGCTGCTGAAATCGAGATTCTTGTTCGTGACCGAGATTTTGGGCGTGCTGGTGTCGGCCAGCAGGGTGACCTGCTTGGTGTCAGTCCAGCTGCTCTCGGTGCCATCCACGTAGAGGGCCTTCACCCGGAAGTAGTAGGTGGCCTCGGGGGTGAGGTCGTCGACGGTGTATTCCTTGCCGGTGATGCCGGTGATGATGCGATACGACTCATCGCCTTCCTCGGCAATGGCGCGTGCCGGAGCACCAGCCTGCTGCGAGAGGTCGCCGGAATAGACCTCGATCATCGCCATGTCGGGCGAATAGCTGGAGTCGGTCGAGGTGATGGTGATCTTCTCGCCGCTCTTGGCCGTCACCCGCCAGGTGTAGGTCTCGCCTGCGCTGAAGGTGTGTCCCAATGCCACAGTCTGGGCCGATTTCACGGTGATATTGCCAGTGCCATAGTTACTGTTCGTGGTGGTGATGCGCACGGTGAAGGTGCCATTGCTGTAACCGCTGGGAACGGTGAACGTGATGTTGCCCGATGAGCTGGAATTGCTGATGTAGACTGCGTTGTTGCCGCCCTTCACATTCGTTCCGCCCCAAGGCGAGCTCAAAGTGATGTTGGTGTAATTGCCGGTGTAGTTGCTGCCGTCGATGGAACCCAGAAGCACCACATCGTTGGGCTTTTCGACGTTCACCCACAGCGTGTAGCTGGCCACATTGGCGGCGGGAGTCGCGTCGGTCCACACTGCCTTGAACGAAGTGCCGCTCACATTGGCTGCGTCTTGCAGCGAGATGGCTTCCTTGCGGAGGCTGGCCGTGCCGTTGAGCTTGACGGCCACGCTCTCGGCATCGCCGCTGGTCAAGGTGATGGTGGCATCGTCGATGCCGGCTGCGGTGGGGTTGTAGGTGACGGTGACGGTGGCGCCATTCTCAGCTTCGTTGACACTGATGCTGCTGGTGCTCAACGAGAACACGCTGCTGCCGGAAAGCGACAAGTCGATTCCTTCGGTCAGGTTGTAGCCCGTGACGGTGAATGTGGCCGTTGCGGTGGCACCCACGGTGGCCGCCAGGTCGAGCGTGGTGGTGCTGGTCTTGATTCGGGGGCTGGTGAGCGCACCGGCAGGAGGCTCAATGCCGATAATCATGGCCTCGCCATACTTGAAGACGTAAGAACCCGACTGGCCCACCGCACCGGTGGCCGTGGTGAAGTTGTGCAAGGTGCAGTAGCCGTTGCTGTCGCCACTCCATCCCCAGTTCACATAGTATTGACCGCTGCTGTTGCAGCCAAACACGTTGAAGGCATGGCCCGAAACATCGGAGCCCGAAACGTCGTAGGCAAGATACTCGATGGGACGGCCGTTCTGCAGCTCGTTCATCATGTAGTTGTTCCATTCCGTGTCGGTGTAATTCTGAGGGCCATTGGTGTAGCTCCAGCCCGACTGCTTGAGTTCGGTGAGCGTGAGCAGCTGCGCGTCGGTGTAGCCGAAGGTGAGGCAAGCCTGGTGAATCTCCGGGTCGTTGGCACCGCTGCCGCTGGTGGAGTACTGCATGGTGCAGGCCTGACCCACATAGCGCATCAACCACGCCACAGCGTCGGCCTGCGCCGAAGTGTAGGAGTAGTTGGTGGGGCCGGTGTACTCATCGATGATGTTGTCCCAGTCGGCAGCGCGCTCCGGCAGCGCCGAGCAAGAGAGGCCGCCACTCACCGAGAGCGCATCAAGGGCAGGATAGGTCTCGGGCCATTTCCACTTGTAGAAGCACATGCCAAGCGATGTGGCCGGGCAGCCGGTGTAGGCGTGGGTGCTTCCGCTTGTGGGCGTATGGTTGTAGTACGGCGCGGTTTGGTCCCAGTTGGCGGTCACCAGAGGCGCAACCGCCGCGTTGGCACGCCGTGGGGCCTTCACCGGCGCGAGCGTACCGGCCTTGAGGCCGTCGATCTGGTATTTGTATTTGTTGAGCAGCCACTGCATGGCGGGGGGGATGTTGTTGATGTCGAGGCTTCCTTCCTCGCCGTACATCAGAATCTGCGGCGCCAGGTCGTCGCCAGCAACGACGACATACGACTTGGCCGAGTTGAAGATGTAGTAGTCCACCGCCGAGGGTTTTGCCACCGAAGCCTCGGCCTTGACGAGCTTGAGACTGGTGGCGGCCGGAGCGTTCAAACGCCCGCTGGCCACTTGCTTGTTGAGGAATGCTTTTGCTGCATTCTGGGCTGCAGCCAAGTCAACGTCGGCTGCCTGCAGCTGGGTTGCCGCTCCCAATAGCAGAGCAAGCGACAACAGTTTTAGTCGGTTAAAGAATTCCATGTGATGAAGTGTTTTGAGTTTCAACCCGTTGGTAGAACAAAAGGTGTCCTATTGGTTCCGCCAATTGGTTGGTGATTAAAAGGTTAAGTTGTTATTAAAATCTAAGCAAATTGATGACTGCACGTGAGAAAAACAACGCATGCCGCTGCATCTCACATCCACTCAAACTGTTCGGCGAACTGCGACCAGAAAGCCTCTGGCCTCGTGCTGAAAAAACAGATTTTCTCATATCACGTTATTTTCCCTTGATCGATGTCCGCGCTTTCCGAAGCGTGGCTGACCGATTTGCTTTGAAAACGTTGGCGCAAAGATAAGAAAAAAAACATTACTATCAAAAATAAATCCACCAAAGTTGAAAATTTACACATTAACCCCCACTTCAAGCTGCCGTCGGCCCGCTTGAAAAAGGGCCGGCCCGGCGCCATGCATCCAGGAGCGATGGCGGCGGGCCGGCGTGTTATAGCTTTCGGTGGCCGACGTTGACGTTTATTTCATCTGCTCGATGTATTTGCGCAGCGCCTCATTCTCGGGGTCGTGCTCGAGCCACTTGCGGTAGTACTCCTTGGCCAGGCTCTTGTCACCGTTGGTGAACTCATAGTTGGCCAGGTAGTTGTAGGCGTACTTGTAGTAGCGGTCGTAGCCCGACTTGTCCTCTTTGGCATCGAGAATCTTGATGAGCTCGCGATAGGCGGGAGCGGCCTTGCCGGTAATCTGATCGCCCTCGATGAGCTTGGCAAGCTTAGCCTTCTGGTTGACAATCTGCACGTTGCCGGGCACCTTGGCATCAACCTCGTCGAGGTACTTCTGCGACTTGGCGATGGCGTCGTCCTTGGCGGCTCCTTCGGCAGCCGAAGCGATGCCGTAGTAGTAGGTCGACAGCATGTAGATGTCGTTGGCCGAGCACAGGTTCTGGTCGTAGAGCTGCTGGTAGTAGCTGGCGGCGTTGGCGAAGTCGTTGGCGTCGGCATAGGTGTCGCCCATGAAGCGAATCAGGTCGGCGTTCTTGGGGTTGAGTTCAAGCGCTTTCTGATAGGCAGCGATGGCCTCGGTGGTCATGCCGGCATTCTGCAGGGCCTTGCCATAGTCGGTGTAGTCGCGCACTTCGTAGGTCGAGCCAGTGGGCACCGCCATGCCGAAGAATGCCTTTCCGGCCTCGACGGCCTCGTTCCACTTCTCAAGCATGTCGAGGTTGTAGAGCTGCATTCGGCGCATGTAGAACACCTTCTCGTCGCCGGCTTTGAGCTTGCCAATCAAGCTCGTGGCCAGATCGTAGGATTCCTGATACTTCTCGCCGAAGAAGAGCAGCTGCACGTAGCGCACCTCGTCCTGAGCGAAGTGGTTGGGGTTCTTGATGTACTCGCCATACTGCTCGGCAGCCTTGCGTCCCTGGTTGCCCTCGTAGTATTTCTCGGCGAGCTGACGCTGGACGAGTGCCGAGTTGGGCTGCTTGGCCAGAAGCTCCTGCAGACGCTCGATGGCCATGTCGGGGTTCACATTAAAATAGGTGTTGGCGTACTTCACATAAGCCTCCACGTTGTTGGGGTCGCTGGTGAAAGCGAGCTCGTAGAGTCCGGCGGCATCGCCCCAGAGCTTCTGGTCGGCCTTCTGGTCGCCGAGGAAGATGTGGCTGTCAGGGTCGCTCATGTTCCACTTCTGGGCGTTCTTGACGCACTTCTCAATGTCCTTGGCATAGGTCGTGGGGTTGGCGTCGTAGTAGGCCCGGGCAATGGCGGTCTCGAGCTTGGGGTCCTTCTTCGAGAGCTTGCGCGCGGCGTCGAACTGCGACTTGGCGTTGCCTCCCTTGCGCAGCTCGACGACACCCATGCCCACGATGTTGTAGGGGTTGCCGGCGTTGGCGGCCAGGCCCTTGTCGAAGTAGCTCTGCGCCTCACTGAGATTGCCTTTCTGAAGCGCGATCATGCCCAGGTAGTAGTAGGCCTCGCTCTTGTCGGTCGACGGCGAGTTGAGGTTGCGCTCGAGCAGCTCCTTGGCGTTGTCGAGCTGATCGACCTTGTAGTACTCGATGCCATCCTTGTAGCCCTGAGCGAAGCTCACCAAGGATGCCCCTGCAAGCAAGAGGCTTGCGATGAAGAATTTAGCTTTCATTGTCCTATTGATTTAATGATGAATGTTCGTGTTGTCACTCTCTTGCGATGGCCGGCGACGGCCAAGTGCGGCGGCAACGGCCATGCCATTTTGCGAGGTGCGCCCAAATTGCCCGCAAAGTTACGAAATAAATTTCACTTTTCTGCCGATTTGTCGATGTTGGTTTTTCGAATTTGTTGAAATAGACTGCCGAGGCCAACAAGCGTTTAACGGTGTAACAAAAAATTTTTGCTTGCCTGCGTCGCAGTTCACTTCACGGTTGCGACATATCGCACCGGTTCGGCCGCAGGGAGGATGCCAGTCTGGAGGATGATTTTCTGCCCGATCACACCAGTGAGGAACGAGTAGAATCCGTGGTCGAGCGTGCCGCCGGCACTGGCATCGATGGCCCAGATGGTGCGGAACAGCGGATAGCTGCCGTCGTTGATGTAGGCTTGATAGGGTTTGCAGCCTTGCGGCCTGTCGTCGTCACGCACTTTCATCACCTTGATGCGGTCGGTGAAGTCGATCACGCTCACGTCGTTGTTGTTCTTCAGGTCGAGCACTCGCTCCTCCATGGTGATGGCGTTGCTCTTGAGGTCGGCCGTGATCCAGCTCACGCCCAAGAAGCCGATGGCATTCTTGTGGGCCTGCACGGCGCGGAACACGTCGTCGGTGGAATGCTGCGCAAAGACGTTCGGGCCAAACGAGCCGCCCTTGAGGAACTTGTCCTTCATGTAATGCATCACACCCGAGCCTGAGCTGTCGAAGACCAGCATGATGGAGTCGCGCTTGAGCTTGGTGGGAAACACCTCGCCCCAACGGACCACCTTACCGGCGAAGATGTCGCGCAGGTCGCTCATCGAGAGTTCGTCGATGTCGTTCTCCTTGTTGACGATGATGGCCACGGCGTCGACGGCAATCTTGCGTGAGCGGTAGGCGCGCCCCTGCTTGCCAAGGATGTCGCGCTGCTCGTCGGTGAGGTCGCGCGAGGTGATGATCAGGTCCACTTGCTTGTGGAGCAGCGAGTCGAGCGCGGCAGCCTCGTCCATATAGGTGGGCATGATGTTGGCCTCGGGGTAGCTGTACTCGAAGACCTCGATTTCCTGGTCGAGGATGTTGCGGAACGACTCGTCGCACGCAATTTTCGCCATGCCGCTGGTGCTGGTGTTGGTTGTGGTGCCACCATGGCAAGCCGTTAGCATCAACAACAGGCTGGCGAGCGCAAACAGAGATATGGATTTCATTGCTTCGTTAATTTGTCGATGATTTCGGAATGATGGCTGCTGTTGTCAACGTCGTCACGCTCCAACTCCTGGCGGGTGCGGTAGTAGTCGACTCCCGTGATTTGCCTGTAGCACCGATAAATGCCATAGAGACCCAAAACACCGGCCATTGCCCATCGCATGGTGCGCCACAGCGCGGTGTCGTCCCAGTCGAACGCGTTGATAGCAAGCAGGTAGGCCATGCCCAAGTAGACGACAATCATGAATACGCCAAACGCGAGGCGCACGATTCGCGTGATACTGTTTCCGTTGCTCATTTTCTATTTATATAAGGTAAGCGTACATCCTACCGGCCATTGTTTCTACCGGTCAATACACCCGACAAAATTAATGCATGTTGCTTAAAGTGCAAAATCGATAAGGGCTATTTTCGATTTTTTAAACAAAAAGAGAAAGCAAAATCCCTGTGCCAGTGCCAGCCATCGTTCACATGAACATTCCGCACACATCGATGGTCGACGGCTCGGGCAGAAGGGGCGTGACCTGCCACGCCCAGGTGGCCGGGTCACGGGGACGCCGTATCCATTGTTGATTACCACCACATTCGGCCATCCGGCCATGACAGGTCATGGCCCTACTGCTGCCGGTTTTGTCGTGGGTTTTCCGACGTTTTGATTCGGTCATCCGACGTTTTGATTCGGTCATCGCCGTTTTGATTCGGCCATCTGGCCACGACAAGGCGTGATTCCACCGACTCGGCCACCGTGCCGCCATATATGACGGCTCTACAATGCGCCAGACAGCGATGGCTACTGGCGACGCAAAAAAGCCGCCGCAACTGTTTGCTGCGACGGCTATAATAGCGGGGGAGAAAAAATTCAACTTGTCAGTTGGTTCCCTGGAGCTTGAAGCTCACGGGCAGCGTGTACCACACGCGCACGGGCTGACCATTCTGACGTCCGGGAGTGAACTTGGGCAGGGTCTTGCACACGCGGACAGCCTCGCGGTCGAGGTCTTTGTCCACCGAGCGCACCACCTTCACCTCGCCAACACGTCCGTCCTTCTCGACCACGAACTGGACAACGACACGTCCCTGGACGTTGTTCTCCTGTGCCATGGCGGGATACTGGATGTGCGAGCTGAGGTACTTCATCAGTGCGGCTTCGCCACCGGGGAAGGTAGGCATCTGCTCCACACTCTTGAAAATCTGCTCGGGTTCGGCTTTCTTCTCGGGCTCCACTTTCTTCTCGACGACAACTTCTTCCTTCAGGGTGCGGGTCACGTTACGGTCCTCGGTACCCTTGTCGTTGTCCTTCTGTCCGAAAGCGGTCTCGGTCTCCTTAAGTTCGTCCTGAGTCTTGATTTCGTCTTCCTTTTTCACCTGGTCGTCCTGGACGATGGCGAGCTCGGTCACCTTGACGGTGTTAAGCACCTCCTCGGGGAGCACCTCGGGCTTGGGTTGCTCGAGTTTCTCCTGTTCGGGTTCGTCTTCGGGCTCCTCGGTGCTCATGTCGACGATCACCTCCTCTTGTTCGGCTTGGTCACGCAGTGCACGCTCGGCCAGGATGTTGTTGACCGTGACGGTACCGATGATGATGCCCACAAGCAGGATGGCACCCAGCAGTGTGTAGAGAACAGCCTTGTTGTGACGCTTGGCCGACTCGGTGCGAAGCACATAGGCACCGAAGTCTTTGTTCTTGCCCTCAAATACGAGGTCACACCATTCTCGCGATGAAAGATCTACATCTTTTCCCATTGTTTTCAAACATTAAAACGTTCAACATTCAATCTTTCACCACAGTATCATTTGCCCACTTCTTTGCCCTGGAGCAGGATCATCATGGCCGAGTCGACCTGGTTGATGCGATCGATCTGGTAACGGCTGATGTTGTTGATCTGCATCTCGTCGAGCACGCTCACCACGTGGGCGTAGCTGGCGTTGGGCGTGGCTTTGATAATCACGACAGGGCGTTTGAGCGTGGAGTCGTTGCGGATTTCCTTGGCCTTGAGCTGGTAGATGGAGTCGTTCTGTTCCTCGTTTTTGGAGAACTTCATCTCCTTCCATTCCTTCTTCAGGGCCTCGATTTTATCGACAACGGCTTGGTTGCGCTCACGCAGGATTTCACGAACAGCGGGAAATGCGCCACCGGTCTTGGCGCCGAACTCGATTTGCTTCATCGGGTTGGCGGTGGTGAGGCTCTTGAGTTCCTCGCCCGAGGGGGGCATACCGTCGAAGTAGTAGAGCATGCCCTCGTCGGGCTTGGAGAGACCCTTGTCATCGAGTTTTCCGTCGATGATGATGGTCACTGCCTCACTCTGCTTGACCTTGTTCTGCTGTTCCTTCTCCACCTTCTCGTTGCTGGGCAGGCTGATTTGGAGCGTCTGGCTCTTGATCATGGTCGTACACAGCATGAAGAAGGTGATGAGAAGCATGTTCATGTCCACCATAGGAGGGAAGTCGATACGGGGATCGAGCTGGGTATGACGGCTTTGGTCTGTC
>CAMVDK010000076.1 GCA_947166165.1 uncultured Porphyromonadaceae bacterium | reverse complement strand
ACGGTGTCGGTGATGAGCGGCTGGCTGGCCAGACTGGCGCTGATGTTGTGGCGCTTGAAGTAGGTCATCACATAGTTGGCGGCGATGAAGGCGGGCACGTAGCCGCGCGTCTCGCGGGGGAGGTAGTCGTAGATTCCCCAGAAGTCCTTGTCGCTGCTTTCGGCACGGCGCAGCGCCTTGTTCACGTTGCCCGGGCCGCAGTTGTAGGCGGCGATGGCCAGCGACCAGTCGCCGTAGATGCTGTAAAGGTTCTTCAAGTAGGTGGCGGCCTTCTCGCTCGACTTGTAGGGGTCGCGGCGCTCGTCCACCAGGCTGTTCACCTCCAGCCCGAGGCCCTTGCCGGTGCCCACCATGAACTGCCACAGTCCGGCCGCCCCGGCGCGCGACACGGCGTTGGGGTCGAGGGCCGACTCAATCACGGGCAGATATTTCAGCTCCAGCGGGAGCCCCTCGCGCTCGAGGGCCTGCTCGAAGATGGGCATGTAGTACAGGCTCATGCCCAGCATCTCCTCCACCAGCGTGCGGTTGCGCTTGATGTAGCGCTCGATGTAGGAGCGCACCACCTGGTTGTAGGGCATCTCAATCACGGTGGGCATGGCCTTGAGGCGCTTGATGTACTCGGCATCGCTCACCTCGCCGACGTCGCGGCTCTCCACGTCGCTGTCGAGGATGGTGTAGTTCTGCAGATACCAGTTCTTCATCAACTCGCGCGTGTCGGTCTCGAAACTCTCGGGAAACACGATGTCGTTGTCGTTGATGCTTTCCTTGATGGACAGGATATTGGTCTTCGTGCGTGGCGCCGCCACAGCGCTCAACGCCAGCAGGGCGGTGACCAGCAGGGTTGTCAGTCGGTTCATATTTGTTGCATTCGTTTTTTGCGTTGTTGAAAGTAGGGTTCGCTCGCAGTCCAGCGAACAAACAACAAAGGTAGTACATTTTATTGAGAACGCGAGGCCTTTTCACTATTTTTTTGCCTCGATGACATGTTTTTGACATTCCTTTACCACCCCAGCGGCAGGGCGACAGCCTAAAGCGCCATCGACCGCCAGAGGCCGGCCGATGCCGCACGTCAGCAGCGTAGCGTAGCCGCTGCCCTCCAAATGATGCGCCTCGTGCAGCACATCAACAATCGCCCTTGGTCAATGCAGCCATTCAGTTCGCATCACACAGGCGAGACCATCAAGCAATCTTCTCTAAATCCCAATCATTCTTCAGCACGCTAAAACGTCTCTAAATCGATGCGTTCGGGTTCGGTGTCACCATCGTATTTTGCAACATCTACAACACGATTTACCGACTGTTTAAACGTGTGATACCAACTACGTCCATAGCCCGACTGTCTGACTTCGTCGGGAATGACTAAAAGTTTTATGGCATGGCACTCGTCAAAACAATAAGGCGCTAGCCAACTGATGGTCTTTGGAAATACGATTTCCTGCAGATTGCTACCCCCCCCAAAATGCTCGTTCATCAATACTGCTGATACCTTCGGAAAGCACCAATCGTGTGATGCCTTTGCATGAATAGAAACAACTTACTTTCTTAATGTCCATTCCTCTCACTTTGTCAGGGATTACCAGTTCGCCAATTAGATTCTCTCGGTCACCCATAAAGATGAAATTATCATCGACCAATAAACCACGTACAAAAACGCAACTTATGGGGTGAAAGTTGGGTTAATTGTTTGATTCTGTTGACATTGGTGGCTGAGACACAGACACAGGGTTTTGCAGTTGCGTTTTTTATGTTTCATTAACGGCGAAAACTGAAACTTTTCGCCCATGTCGTGCGTCTATTATTCGAACTGCGCAATGAAGCGGCTCCGCCCGAAGGATGAATTTCCAAAAGAGGTGAAATAATAGTGTTAAAATTCTTGAAATCCTTTTGCCGATTCAAAATTTGAATATACCTTTGCAGTGTACTATTTCAGTAGTACACCAAAACAAGCAAATGTATCTAAACTTTCTACAAAGCAACGAGCTATGAACCTGCCATTTAACTATCCGACCACGATGAGGCTGTCGCTCATCACCGCTGCCGTGCTGGCCGCACTCACCGCCAGCGCGCAGACCACCACAACAACCACCGAGCCTACCGACTCCATCGACGACATCGAGTTGAGCGTGGACTTGAAGGACGTGGAAGTCACCAGCCAGCGCCAACTCATCAAGACCGAAATCGACCGCGTGAGCTACGACGTGCAGGCCGACGCCGAGAGCAAGACCCGCACCGTGATGGACATGCTGCGCAAGGTGCCGCTGGTGACCGTCGACGGCGAGGAGAACATCCGCGTGAAGGGCGGCACGGCCTTCCGCATCTACAAGAACGGCCATCCCGACCCCAGCATCTCGCAGAACCCCAAGCAGGTGCTCAAAGCCATCCCGGCCAGCATGATCAAGCGCATCGAGGTCATCACCGAGCCAGGAGCGAAATACGACGCCGAGGGCGTGACGGCCATCCTGAACATCGTGATGAAGGACGCCAGCGGCATGAGCGGCGCCACCGGCACCCTGAGCGCCGGCATCGACTCCTATGGCAGCCCCAACGCCAATGCCTATCTCACCGCCCAGCACGGCAAGCTGGTCACCAGTCTGAACTACGGCTTCATGCACCGCGGCCGCGAGGGCAACAAGCAGCATCAGGACATGACGCAGGCCTACGCCGCCACCGGCGACACGCTGCGCACCGCCGGCGAGGGCTACGCCAAGGTGAACGTGCACTACGGCAACCTCGAGGCCAGCTACGAGGCCGACTCGCTCAACCTGGTCACCGCCTCGGTGGGCGGATACTATTACAACTACAGCGGCGACGGCGACGCGCTCACCACGATGACCGCCGCCAGCGGCGCGCCCCGCTACAGCTACAACCAGCACACCCACACCGCCGGCAATCATTATTACAACGTGAACGGCCGGCTCGACTATCAGCACCGCACCCACCGCAAGGGCGAGACGCTCACCGCCAGCTATATGCTCTCGAGCACACTCAACAAGACCGGCCTCGACATGAGCTACACCGACCGCTGGCAGTCGCCCATGACCTACGACCTCACCCACCAGCGCGGCAACGAGCGGTTCTGGGAGCACACCTGGCAGCTCGACTGGAGCCGCCCCGTGGCCACCGGCCACAAAATCGAGACCGGACTCAAATACATCCACCGCAGCAACCGCAGCACCACCACGATGACCTACTCCGGCGAGGGTGTCGACGTGCCCGACGTGGACTCGCGCTTCAAGCACCTCACGCAGGTGGGAGCCGCCTATGCCAGCTACACCTACACCCACAACCAGTGGACCGCCCGCGCCGGACTGCGCTACGAGTGGAGCCGCCTGCGCGCCAGCTACCCCGACGGCTCGCAAGAGTCATTCCACCGCACACTGAGCGACTGGGTGCCCAGCGCCAGCGTCAACTACCAGTTCGACTTCGCCCGGAGCCTCAAGTGGGCCTTCTCCACCAGCATCAACCGCCCCGGCATCAGCTACCTCAACCCCGCCGTGATTGAGAACCCCACCGCCATCCACTTCGGCAACGCCCACCTGAGCAGCGCACGCAACTACTCCACCAGCCTCACCTATATGCAAATCGGACCCAAGTTCACCTTCAACGTGGCCCCCAACTTCTCGTGGAGCAACAACGAGATCACCGCCGTGCGCTGGCACGCCGACGGCAAGGACATCGACACCTACCAGAACACGCTCACGCGCCGCCATGTGGGCATCAACGCCTTCTTCCAGTGGCAGGTGGCCGACAAGACGAGCATGATGTTCAACGGCGACCTGGGGCACGACTACTACCGCAGCGACGCCCTCGGGCTCACCAACAAGGGGCATTGGGCATCGTTCTTCTACACCAACGTCACGCAGCAGCTGCCGTGGAAGCTGCGCCTGAGCGGCTTCGGCGGCAAGTGGGGCGGCGGAGCCGAAGGACTCTACGGCTACCAGGGCCACGGCTGGTTCTACGGCTTCAGCCTGCAGCGCAGCTTCCTCAAGGAGGACCGCCTGACCGTGAACCTGAGCGCACAGAAACCCTTCTCGCCCCGCTACAGCGACTTCGCCAGCCACACCACCCAGGGCGACTACACCGGCAGCTCGCACTTCGAGTTCAGCCAGCGCTCCTTCAACCTGAGCATCAGCTACCGCTTCGGCTCGCTCAAGGCCCGCGTGAAGAAGACCGACAAGACCATCGAGAACGACGACGTGGTGGGCGGCAGCTCGGCCGGCGCAGGACAAAGCCAAGGCCAGAGCCAGGGACAAGGAATGGGCAAATAACGGCACCCACACCCCCCCTTAAACAACGACTCACAAGCACTATAGTGAACATTAAATAAACCAAGCATCAGGCCCTGTGCGCGACGCATCGGGCCTGATTGACATTCCGCGTCCGCCCAAATGTAGAGCCGTCATACATGGCGGCTCGGTGCCGATTCAAGCACGCCCCCGCCTCGGCGTGGATGGATGCGGTGGCAAAACACGGCGACGGTAGGGCCATGACCTGTCATGGCCGGATGACCGAATCAAGTAGGGCCTCGCCTCGGCGTGGCCAGATGACCGAGTCAAGCACTCCCCCGCCTCTGCATGGCCAGATGCGGTGGCAAAACACGGCGACAGTAGGGCCATGACCTGTCATGGCCGGATGACCGAGTCAAGCACGATGCCTGCCGTTTCAGTGCCCTACGGGCGGAAATCTTTCAAATCCGTGTCAAATCTTTCAAAATTCTTGGAGCTACAGCTGTGTTGTCGCCAGCAGCTCGGAGAGCTGGACAAGGCAAGAGGCCTTGAAGTGAACTGAACCCCAGGGCGGGCAGGTCAGTGACCTCGGAGTGCAACCGAAAAGGTGATTAAATTCTTTGTTAGCGTTGTCTTAATCCTTGTTTTAGTGGAAGATGGTCTCGGAGTTACGAATGGGATGCTGATAAGAAAGAATTGAAAAAGTCTTAATCCTTGTTTTAGTGGAAGATGGTCTCGGAGTCTGATGATTGGAATCGAAGCTCTGATGAAGTAACTGTCTTAATCCTTGTTTTAGTGGAAAATGGTCTCGGAGTTTTGGTTTTTGCGAGAACTGGCAAACCGCTGAAATGTCTTAATCCTTGTTTTAGTGGAAGATGGTCTCGGAGTATGAGTGGAACACCGAAATGCAGGCACCCGAAGGTCTTAATCCTTGTTTTAGTGGAAGATGGTCTCGGAGACTCCTCTATGAGGAGTATCTAGAGTGGTGGGCTAAGGTCTTAATCCTTGTTTTAGTGGAAGATGGTCTCGGAGAAGTTTCTTTTAAGTAGTCAGTATCCTGTAACTAATGTCTTAATCCTTGTTTTAGTGGAAGATGGTCTCGGAGGCTAAAAAAGAAACAGTTAGTTTGACAAACATCGTTGTGTCTTAATCCTTGTTTTAGTGGAAGATGGTCTCGGAGTATTAGTATTACTGACGCTCAAGCCAAGAATTTGGTAATGTCTTAATCCTTGTTTTAGTGGAAGATGGTCTCGGAGACGGTTGAGCGTTGCTCCCTTCCCCTGATTTTAAATATGTCTTAATCCTTGTTTTAGTGGAAGATGGTCTCGGAGACATGGATAATCGTGTTGATCTACTTCGCAGGGTTGTCTTAATCCTTGTTTTAGTGGAAGATGGTCTCGGAGCGTCTACACTGACCTCAAAGAGGCCATTGCAGCGCGCGTCTTAATCCTTGTTTTAGTGGAAGATGGTCTCGGAGGTTGCAACTCGTAAGATTAATGGAACTGCATTCCCGGGTGTCTTAATCCTTGTTTTAGTGGAAGATGGTCTCGGAGTGCTTGAGCATGGTACTGTTTATTTACTATTTACAGGGTCTTAATCCTTGTTTTAGTGGAAGATGGTCTCGGAGTACATAGAAATATGTATTAATAGGCAAAAGTTTGTGGTCTTAATCCTTGTTTTAGTGGAAGATGGTCTCGGAGAGGGCATATTTCAATGAACTGATTATCAAATAGTTAGTTATCAAAGGGCTCGATTTTGAAACTATTTTTAACTAAAAATTTGACGCTGCAAAATTACTGCCTTTTCTTGAATTGTGCAATAGGTAAATGAAAATTTTTTAAAAATATTATTTCTCACTGATTTTCAAGCATCTGCAATGGTTACCCTACTCGTAACTTAACATTATGCCAAAATCGACCAGAAATAGTGCTCGCTTTGGCATGATATTTGCATTAAGTGCCGCCCACGGCTTTGAATCGGCATTGCGGTCGCCGCAAATGAGTCAATTTGTATCTCGCACAAAAAACGCTGCGGGTTGCATCAGATTCGGTCACCCGGCCATGACAGGTCATGGCCCTACTGCCACGCGGTTTGATTCGGTCATCAGAGCCGCCATGTATGACGGCTCTACATTGCCTTGCCAGTGATACCTTATGTTCTTATTTTGAACACCAAAGCAAGCGCTTATGTTCTTATGTCTAAAAAAGCGTGATGCTGCCAGCGATGGGTCAGATGCAGAGGGCTTGCCCTAAAATTTGCGGTGCGGTTCATTGCGCATTGGCCTTTATTTTGTAACTTTGCAAGTTCGTAGGCTTTGGCCCGCGCTGCATCTTGATTGATGCTAGGGGGCAGGAGTGCCGGAGATGGCGATGCCATCGTTCTATAATTCATTATCAATCAGATATAAACAAAAAACTTTTAATATGATGAAAAAGATTCTTACCATCCTGCTGGTGTGCCTGCTTCCGCTGGCCGCCGGTGCGCAAACCACCGCCAAGAAACGCTCCACAGCCGCCAAGGCCGCCACCACGGCCACGACAAAGGCCGGCGCCAAGACCACCGCCAAGGCTTCCGCGCAGACCAAGGCCAAAAAGTCGACCTCGAAGCAGGCCTCGAAGGCCACGGCAGGCAAGTCGAGCGGTGCCTTCATCGTGATTTCGAAGAAGGACCTCAACCTGCGCGTCTACAGCAAGGACAGCGTGCTGCTGGCCGAGTATCCCGCTTGCCTGAGCAAGAACAAGGGCAACAAGCAGCGCAAGGGCGACATGAAGACGCCCGAGTCGCCTGCTGGCAAGCCGTTCAAAATCTCGGCCATCCAGGACGCCAGCACATGGAAGCACGACTTCAAGGACGGCCGCGGCAACATCAAGGCCTACGGCCACTGGTTCCTGCGCCTGGTGACGCCGGGGCACAGCGGCATCGGCATCCACGGCAGCACCAACAACGAGAGCTCGGTGCCCGGCCGCGCCAGCGAGGGCTGCATCCGCCTGCGCGACGCCGACATCATCACCCTCAAGGAGAAGTATGCCTACGTGGGCATGCCCGTCATCATCAAGGCCGAGGACGAGGGCCTCTACCCCTGGGAGAAAGAATAACGGCACAACTGTGCTGCCTCACATCACACCTGCTTTTCATCGACAATGGATTTAGACAAAAGAATACTGGGAACGGTAACGCTGCGCGGCGTGCTGCACGTGGTGATTGCCGTGGTGGCGATGGCCGCCATTTCGTGGGTTTTCTTCCCCAATGTGCTGCAAGGCGACGTGCTGCACCAGCACGACGTGCTGCAGGGCATCGCCAATGGCCAGGAAGGCCTTGAATACGAGCAACAGACGGGCGAAATCACGCGCTGGACCGACGCCCTGTTCGGCGGCATGCCCACCTTCCAAATCCGCCCCACCTACAGCAGCTCGCCCTACCTGTCGTGGGTGGGCAAGCTGTGGTCGCTGGGCATGCCCAGCCCGGTGAGCTGGCTGTTCATCATGATGCTGGGATTCTTCATCCTGCTCATGGCCTTCGACGTGAAATGGTATCTGGCCGTGCTCGGAGCCATCGGGTGGGGGTTCAGCACCTACTTCATCATCCTGATTGGCGCGGGCCACATCTGGAAGTTGCTCACGCTGGCCTACGTGCCGCCCACGATTGCCGGCGTGGTGCTCTGCTACCGGGGCCGCTATCTGGCCGGGGCCGCCGTGGCGGCGCTCTTCGCCGCCCTGCAGCTGATGAGCAACCACGTGCAGATGACCTACTACTTCGCCTTCGTGATTGCCGCGCTGGCCATCGGCTATCTGGTCGAAGCCATCCGCACCAAGCGCTTGGGCCGCTGGCTCGCGGCCACGGGTGCGCTGCTGGTGGCCGCCGTGCTGGCCTTGGCCGCCAACGCCCCAAGCCTCTACATGTCGTATAAATACTCGAAGGAGACCATCCGCGGCGGCCACAGCGAACTGACGACCAGCGCCGACGGCAGCCAACAGGAAATCACGGCCACCGACGGCGGACTCGACAAGGACTACATCACGCAGTGGAGCTACGGCCGCGACGAGACGTTCACCCTGATGATTCCCAACGTGAAGGGCGGTGCCACCCTCCGTCCCGAGCACGGCGACAACCACTTCCTCTCGCTGGCCGAGACCAGCAAGGCCCAGAGCGGCGACATCGACCCGCAAGACATGCAGGTGCTCCAGCAGTTCCCGCAGTACTTCGGCGACCAGCCCATGACCAATGGGCCGGTGTACGTGGGCATCATCGTCTTCGCGCTCTTCCTGCTGGGCTGCGCCACGGTCAAGGGGCCGGTGAAGTGGAGCCTGGTGGTGGTCACCATCCTGTCGATTTTCCTGGCCTGGGGTCACAACATGATGTGGCTCACCGGCTGGATGATCGACCACTTCCCGATGTACAACAAGTTCCGCACGCCGTCGAGCATCCTGGTCATCGCCGAGTTCACCATGCCGCTGCTGGCCGTGCTGGCGCTGCAGCAGATTCTCAAAGCCCCCAAGGCCTTCTGGGCCGAGCACCGCGGCGCGGCGCTCACCGCGGGAGGCTTCTGCGCCGTGGTGTGTCTGATTGCAGCATTGTTCCCCGGCATTTTCGGTGCCTACTCTGCACAAGAGACCGAACAACTCATGGGTCAACTGCAGCAATACCCCACCGTCGACGCCGCCATCCGCATGGTGCGCGGCTCGCTGGTGAGTGGCGATGCTTGGCGCAGCCTGCTCTTCCTGCTGGCAGGAGTGGCAACGATGTGGCTCTTGGTGAAAGGCACCCTCAAAGCGCCCATCGCGGCAGCCGTGATGGTGGTGCTCGTGCTTGCCGACCTGTTCACCGTCAACAAGCGCTATGTGAACGCCGACACCTTTGTGCGCCCCACCGAGGCAGAAGCCTTCGTGGCGCGTCCGGTCGACACACAAATCCTGCAGGACACCACGCACTACCGCGTGCTCGACGTGCAGCACTTCGCCGAGGCCATGCCCAGCTACTTCCACAAGACCGTGGGTGGCTACCACGCTGCCAAGCTCACGCGCTACAACGACTTGATTGAGCGGCAAATCACACGCAACAACGTGCAGGTGCTCAACATGCTCAACACCAAGTATATCATTGCCAACGACAACCAGATGCAGGAGAATCCCGGTGCCCTGGGCAACGCCTGGTGGGTGGACAGCATCGCCTATGTGGCGGGAGCCGACCAGGAGATGGCCGCGCTCGACAGCCTCGACGCCGCACGCGTGGCCGTGGCCGACTCCAAGTTCCAGCAAGTGCTCGGCCAGGCGAGGCACAAGCAGCCTGGCGACACCATCGCCCTCACCAGCTACGCCCCCAACCGGCTGGCCTTCAAGGCCCACAGCGCGCAGGGCGGACTGGCGGTGTTCAGCGAGATCTACTTCCCCTGGGGCTGGCAGGCCACCATCGACGGCAAGCCCGCCGAGCTGGGACGCGTGAACTATGTGCTGCGCGCCATGCAGCTGCCCGCCGGCGACCACGAGGTGGTCATGACCTTCGACCCCGTCGAGGTGCATCAGACCGAGACCGCCGCCACCACGGCCATCGTGGTCATCTTCCTGGCGCTGCTCGCCGCGCTCAACCTGGCCGTGTTCAAGGGCATGCGCCGCCAAGAGGACTGACGATTCACCCCCTCTTGACACCACCGCATGGGACTGCTTCGCCGATATTGCAGCGCTTGGAGCCGCCACCACCGCAGCGCCGGCTTCGGCATCCACTCGCCCCACGCCTACCGGTTCGTGACCGAGGTGCTGGGCGAGCGCCGGCCCTACTACGCCTACAGCGACATCGCCGAGCTGCGCCGGCGCGTGATTGCCGCCCTGGGCAGTTCCTGGCCCCACAGCGGCGTGATGCCCCTCAAGCAGGCCCAGCAGTTGCTGCGGGTCACCAACCACTTCAACCCGCCGCGCATCCTGCAGGTGGGCACCACCACGGGGATGAGCAGCGCGGTGATGCTGGCGGTGAACAGCCGCAGCCACTTGTGGCTGCACGAGTCCCGGCTCGACGAGCGGCCCGTGGCCCGGCAGGTGATGGCGCCGCTCGGCGCGCGCATCACCCACGGCACCGTGCTGGCCGACGTCGCCGATGCCTACACCCGGGCGCTCGACGGCGCCATGCCATTCGTGCTGGTCGACCGCATCGACAGCCAGGCCGACGCCACCACGCTCAGCGACTGCCTGTGCGGCCTGACGGCCGGCCGACGCGCCGTGCTGCTCATGAGCCACATCGACCACGAGCACCAGCGACACGTGTGGAGCACCGCATGCCAGGTGCTCGAGCGCGGACAGACCTTCGCCAACGGCCGGCGCGGCATCCTCGTGGCCGACCCCAAGCTGCAACGCGAGCACTTCGACCTGTGGCTCTGAGCAATGCAACACAACCTACTATAAAAGTTGCAGAACGCAGACTAAAAGAACATAAGAACAAATCAAATACACAGTCACCGCCTGACGTTTTAGAAACTTAAAGCATGAACCTTATGTTCTTATAGTCTAAATATTTGAATATAAACGACCTTATGTTCTTACAGTCAAAATTAGCCTAAATTCTCATCACACAAAAATGAAAAAGTTGCTTATCACGCTGGCCGCCGTGGCAATGCTGCCGCTGGCCGCCACAGCCGCCGAGACGGTGGCCTCGCCCGATGGAGGGCTGGTTGTGAACTTCGACATCGAGCAGGGGCGCCCCGTCTACGAGGTGCTCTTCCACGGCAAGCAGGCCATCGCCAAGAGCCACCTAGGCCTGCAGCTCGACAGCGAGAGCGCGCGCCACGAGTTCTACGGCGGCAACGGGCAGCAGGTCGACAACCTGTCGCTGGCCACCGGCTTCACCCTCACCCATGCCGAGCGCTCCACCTTCGACGAGACGTGGCACCCCGTGTGGGGCGAAGAGAGCGCCATCCGCAACCACTACAACGAGCTGGCCGTCACCCTGACGCAGCCCCAGCTCGACCGGCACATCGTGGTGCGATTCCGCGTCTACGACGACGGCGTGGGATTCCGCTACGAATTCCCCGCGCAGAAAAACCTCAACTACTTCGTCATCCGCGAGGAGCTCACCGAGTTTGCCATGACCGGCGACCACACCGCCTGGTGGATTGGCGGCGACTACGACACGCAAGAGTATGAGTACACCCGCTCGCGCCTGAGCGAGATACGCTCCCTGTTCAGCAACGCCATCACCCCCAACTCGTCGCAGACGCAGTTCAGCGACACCGGCGTGCAGACCTCGCTGCAGCTCAAGACCGACGACGGCCTCTACATCAACCTGCACGAGGCCGCGCTGGTCGACTACCCGTGCATGCACCTCAACCTCGACGACAGCCGCATGGTGTTCACCTCCTGGCTCACCCCCGACGCCCAGGGCAAGAAGGGCTACATGCAGTCGCCCTGCCACACCCCCTGGCGCACCATCATGGTGACCGACGACGCCCGCCGCACGCTGGCCTCGCGACTGATTCTGAACCTGAATGAGCCGTGCAAAATCGACGACACGTCGTGGATCAAGCCCGTGAAATATGTGGGCGTGTGGTGGGAGATGATCAGCGGCGCCGGCTCGTGGGCCTACACCGACGACGTCTACAGCGTCAAGCTCGGCCAGACCGACTACCGCCTCACCCGCCCCAACGGCAAGCACAGCGCCAACAACGCCAACGTGCGCCGCTACATCGACTTCGCCGCCGAGCACGGCTTCGACGCCCTCCTCATCGAGGGCTGGAACATCGGCTGGGAAGACTGGTACGGCAAGGACAAGGACTACGTCTTCGACTTCCAGACACCCTATCCCGATTTCGACCTCCCCGCGCTCAACGAGTATGCCCACCGCAAGGGCATCCGCCTCATCATGCACCACGAAAGCTCCTCCTCCGTCACCAACTACGAGCGCTTCATGGAGCCCGCCTACAACCTCATGAACCGCTACGGCTACGACGCCGTCAAGAGCGGCTACGTCGGCCACATCGTCCCCCACGGCGAGCACCACTACA
>CAMVDK010000075.1 GCA_947166165.1 uncultured Porphyromonadaceae bacterium | reverse complement strand
AGTAGGCTTCGACGGCCGCGCAAGCGCGCTCGATGGCCTCGATGAGCTGCTGGCGCGTGGGGGCTTCGGAGGTGGCAAGGTGGTAGAGCACGTGGGCCATGAGCGCCGCAGGGATGTAGCCCAGCGGGTGCAGGTGCGTGAGCTTGGCGGCATAAGCGGCGAGCAAGGTGGCTTGCTGCACGTCGAGGTGGCCGGCGGCGGCCAGCAGGGCGATGGGAGCGACGCGCATCACACCGCCGCAGCCCTTGCTGTTGTTGTCGGGTTCGTGGCCATGCCATATTGACTGCAAAGCTGTCAGGCAGGTGTTGCCCGGTGCGCGGCGCACGTTGAGCGCGGCCACGTCGCTCAGCGAGCCGCGGCTGGGCCGTGGCGAATGGCCGGCCGATTGCGTGATGAGCCATTCGAGGTAGGCCATGCGTATGGCGTCGAGGTGGTTGGAGCCGCTGCGGTGCGCGTTGAGCACGCCCTCGGCGGTGAAAAGGGTCATCTGCGTGTCGTCGCTGAAGACGGCTTTGTGGTCATGGTCGGTCCACCGTGGCGAGGTGTCGAAGCGGGTGATGCCGTCGGGGCCATAGGCGCGGCGTATGGCCGACAGCGACATGAATTCGACCGGATAGCCAAGCGCGTCGCCGATGGCTCCGGCCACCAGCGACCCACGGATGCGGTCGCGCAGTGAAGCATGTGTCATAATGTGTGTTTATTAAATTTATATAGTATTTTAGCAAAAATCGTGCCATACTATTGGAATTCACAATGCATAGCTTTGGCTGAAGTTTTTAGACACAAGAACAAAAGCTTTTTAACAAGGACATAAGCAGCGATGTTAAGCGAAATATCAAAATAAGGGAACTGTCTACTTGTTGTCCCCAAGTCAGGCCTTGAAAATGGAGGGTAAGCGTGTTTCCGAACCGAGGAAGGAATGCTTAATTGCCAGAAGGGCAACATTTTAATAACCCGTGGCCACTGCGTAGCGGTGGCCACGGGCGAAGGGATGCAATCAAAGCGCCTCTAAAGGAGGCCACACGATGGTTGAGGGCGTTCCGCTGCCACAGTGGCCTCCTCCGGAGGCGATGCTACCAACTGATGGCCTCCCCCGGGCCATCGCTGTGCGCTGTTCCGGGGTTATCCAGATTCAGCCCTCCGGGCATTCTAAATTTCGCTGTTATTAGACCTTTACGCTGGGGACAACACATATAATTGTCCAAAATAAAGCTTTTGTTCTTATGTCCACTCGAGTGTAAGGCTTGTGTTCTTATGTCTTCATATCATTTCAATGCACAATTCACAATGCACAATGCACAATTGTGCGCGATTGTGAGTGAATATGAAAAATAAGTGGCGTTTTTTTTGCATATTGCGCAAATTGCACTACCTTTGCGGGCAGCAACCAATAAAACGACCGATTATGAAAAAGACAATTCTCACATTCGTTATGCTGGCTGCGATGTCGCTGAGCGCATCGGCCGCCTATGTTGTGGTGACGGGCACCGACGTGCGCCTGCGCATGAAGCCGTCGCTCAAGAGCGAAACGCTCACCAACACCCGTGGCGAGAACATTCATCCCGCCAAGGGCGAGAAACTGGAACTGCTGGGCGACGCCGGCGACTTCTACAAGGTGCGCTACAAGGGCCAGGTGGTCTACATCTCCAAGCAGTTCTCGCGTGCCGAGGGCACGGTGAAGAGCTCGGCGACCACGGGTCAGCGCTATGTGGTGGTGACCGGCACCGGTGTGCGCCTGCGCCTGCAGCCGTCGCTCAAAGCCGCCACGCTGCAGAGCAAGGGCGTGAACGTGCACCCGAAGAAGGGCGAGCGCATCAAGCTCATGGGCGAGGCCGGCGACTTCTACAAGGTGAACTACCAGGGCAACTACGTCTACATCCACAAGGACTACGCCAAGGTGGAGTGACTATCTAGAGGAGTGACTCTCGGCTAGTGCGTGTAGCATTGCAGCAGGATGGGCCTGTCGCCACTGTCCACGATGCCACACACCATGGCAAAGGGGATGTTGCCCAGCGCCACGCAGCCCTCGCTGAGCTTGCCCAGCTTGAGGTAGCGCGGATAGATTTCACCCTCCATGCGCATTCCGCTGTGCATCTTGATGCCGCGCGGGGTGGAGTTGTTGTTGGTGGGGTCGAGCCCGTCGAGCGTGATGGCGGTGCGTCCGTTCTTGAGCATGGGGTGCACGTCGTGGACGGCGTAATTGCCCAGGGCGGTGCAGCAGCTGCCCGGCTCGTTGCTGAACACGGGTGTGGCCTCGGTGTTGCCGGGTCCGCACCCGTGGGCGCATTTGCTGCGCACCACAATGCGGCCCTTGTCGTAGTCGTAGACGAAGAAGCGGTATTTTCCCGACGGGATGGAATAGTCGGCAAACATGACGAACTGCGGGTCGTAGCCCAGCCGTAGGGCCGTCTGACGTGCGGTTTCGAGTCGCGACATGGGCACGCCGTGCCGTCCGTTGAGCACATCGGCGGCAGTGGCGCGGCGCTCGTCGCCGTCGGCGATGGCGAAGTGGTCGACATCGATTCCGGCATCGCGCCAGGCAGCGTAGACTCGGGCATATTCCGGACGGAGGCCAATCAGCACCTGCCGTGCCTGCGAGCGGGGTGGGGTGGTGTGGGCCGGGCAGCCGAGACGCACGATGTTGCGCAGCACGTTGCCGGGTGCCCGGGTGGCGGCATCGGCCAGCGAGCCATCGGCCGAGTTGTCGACCACCGACACGTAGCGGCGGTCGATGCGGTAGCCCATCCGGCGCAGCGCCGGCAGCACGCGCAGGGTGAAGGCGGCGAGGTCGGAGCCGGTGTAATGGCCCGAAGTGTCGCGTGTGCCCAGGGTGACCACGATGCAGCTGTCGAGCCACTGCAGCTCGCTCTGGTGTGCCAGACGGTTGCCGTGGGCCGGTTGCGGCATGAGCACCACGTGATAGTCCATGCCGGGCCGCCGCTTGGCCGGCTGGCGCACGTAGACGGGCCTCCCCAGGCCGAAACGCTGCAGCACATAGCCCGACACCACGCTGTCGCGCGAACGCTGTGCGGACCACAGCGACTGCCGTGTCAGCTCGCTCTCGGGCAGAACGGCGTTGAGCAGCCAGGCTTTGAGCGGTGCAGCTGTGACGGTGTCGCCGTCATCGACCATCAGGTTGAGGCACTCGTCGGGGTCGATGCCGTGCCGGGGCACGGACCACGCCATGCCTGCCAGCACAGCGGCCAGGACCAAGGCGAAGATGCTCCAGTGCAGAGCGAGTGAGCGCCACCATATGGCCACGACGATGGCCAGAGGCAGCAGTGTGTAGAAGATGCTGTGGCTGAACGCTGCAGCAAGAAGCAGCAGGGCCGTTGCTGCCCATTTTACCGCCTTGAGCGGAGTCCCATTCAATTTCATGCCGCAAAATTAGTGCAAGTTGAGAGAAAAAGCAAAGCTTGCTTTGATTTTTCCGAAACGCCGCCTAATTTGGCGCGAAGCGCAACATTAGTGCAAACCGAGTGAAAAAGCAAAGCTTGCTTTGATTTTTAAATAAACTTGGCTGCACCTGAGTCAAAACGTCGGCAAATGGCTAAAATTAGCGAAATTCGTAAAATTAGTGTAATTCGCATTGATTTTTAACGCTAATTATGCAGATAATACGAATGCGGTGGGTGCTCGCCTTTGGCTCGCGTGGCCACGCCAAGGCGAGGCCCTACTGGGCTTGCGCCAGGATAGCGGTGGGTGCTTGCGCCAGGATAGCGGTGGGTGCTCGCGCCAGGACAGCGGTGGGTGCTCGCGCCATGAGTGCGGTGGGGCTTGCGCCAGGATAGCGGTGGGTGCTCGCGCCAAGAGTGCGGTGGGTGCTCTCGCCAAGGCGAGGCCCTACTATGCGGGCGGTGTGTTTGAAATCCTTAAAAAATGTTGTGTGTGGTTCGTTTTTTGCGGGCGGATTTGGGGCATTCGGGCTTTTGCAGTAATTTCGCTCTTTAATTTGACAGTCAAACTGAAGCTGAAATGAATCGAAATGGAATTGTAACTGTGGTGCTGTGTGCCGTGATGTGGCTGCTGGCCGTCCCCGTGAGGGCGCAGCAAGAGCAGCCGGGGCTGTTCGTCTATCCGCAGGCACCCGACACGTGCTCCACATTGGAGAGCCGCAGCAACTATGTGTTGGCACACTTTTGGGACACGTTCGACTTTGGCCGCCCCATTGCCGACGACGCGGCGCTGGTGCAGACGTTTCGCGACTATGCCGACCTCTTCAAGTATGGCCACCGCAATGTGGTGATGGCCAGTGTGCGCGACTTCATGTTCAAGTTGCGCGCCAATTCCGCCAACCTGAGCAAAGTGGGGCAGGTGGCCAAGATGGTGCTCTACGGCCCGATGGCCGACTATTGGAGCGACGAGGTTTACGTCGAGTTTGCCCGCTCGCTGGCCGGTGCCACGGTGCTGAACAAGGATGAGCGGGAGTATTACATGCGCCAGATAGGGCTGATCACGGCGTGCCAGGAAGGCATGCCGCTCAACCTGGAGTACACCGACGCCGTGACCGGGGGCAAACGGCAGATTCAGCAGCTGGACTCGGTGGTGACGGTGGTGCTGTTTGTGGACGGCAGCATCGACAGCCGCACGGGCCGCACCCTGCTCGACGCCGACCTGACGCTGACGCAGCTCGTGAATCAGGGCGAAATCAGGATGCTCTGCCTGTTCGACGGCACTCCCCCCGCCGAGTGGGCGCAGTCGCTGCCAGCGGCCTGGGCGAAGGGCTACGCACCGCGCATCGAGCGGAGCATCGACCTGCGTTTCCTGCCGTCGTGCTTCCTGCTCGACGAGCAGCACTGCATCATGCAGAAGAATGTGTCGGTGCAAGACTTCAAGGCCGCGCTCAATTAGCCGGTATTTATTCAAGTATTTTAGCCTTTAAACAACTATGCTCAAGAAATTATTCCTCTACAATGTTGGGTACACCTACAGCAATCTGTCGCGATTGTTTCTGCGTGCGTTCACGGGCGTGATGTTTCTGCACCTGTGTGTGCGTCAGCTGCTTCACGTCGACGAGCTGGCGCCAGCCGCCTTCGACGGTTTCCTGGGGCTCTCGCCCGAGGTCTCGGCAACCGCGTTGCTCATTGTGGAGTCGCTGTGCGCGGTGTGCATCATGCTGGGCCTGCTGATGCGCGTGGCGCTCATCCCGCCCATCGTGATCATGTGCATCGCCGAGTGGGTGCTGCTGCAGGACCCCGGCCATGCGGCGAGCATATTCAGTTTCCAGCCCGGCTATCCGATGATGTTTCTGGGCGTGTTTGTGTACTTGCTGCTGGCAGGCCCGGGCAAAATCTCGCTCGACTACCTGATAGGCCTGCACTTGATCGACAGCAACGAAGACGACGAGGTGCTCGACAAGGCGTGACGGCGGTAGAAGACAGAACACACGAAAAAACATTGGCGATATGGCGATAGCAGTGCTGATTTCGGGCGGGGTGGACAGCGCGGTGGCGGTCCACCGGCTGGTGGAGCAGGGCAAGGACTTGCACCTGTTCTACATCCGCATCGGTATGGATAACGGCGAGGGCGACTGCTCGGCCGACGAGGACATCGAGCTGTGCACGCTCATCGCGCGGCATTACGGGCTCCCCTTCGACGTGGTTTCGCTCCACGAGGAGTATTGGGACAACGTGATGGCCTACGCCCTGCGCACGGTGAAGGCCGGCCTGACCCCTAACCCCGACATGATGTGCAACCGGATGATCAAATTCGGCTACTTCGAGGAGCGCTGGGGCAGGGACTTCGAGATGACGGCCACGGGGCACTATGCCACCACCGACGTGGTGGACGGCGTGAAGTATCTGGCCACGGCCGTGGATGCGGTGAAGGACCAGACCGATTTCCTGGCCCAGATCACCGGCGAGCAACTGGCACACCTGATGTTCCCCATTGGCGACCTGCCCAAGGACGAGGTGCGGCGCATCGCCGCCGAGGCGCACATGCCCAATGCCACCCGCAAGGACAGCCAGGGCATCTGTTTCTTGGGGCAGATCGACTACAACGACTTCATCCGCCGCCACCTGGGCGAGCGGCCGGGGCCGATTGTCGACATCGCCACCGGCCGCAAGCTGGGCGAGCACCGGGGCTATTGGTTCCACACCATCGGCCAGCGCAAGGGCCTGGGCCTGAGCGGCGGGCCGTGGTATGTGGTGAAGAAGAACGTGGCCGACAATGTGATCTACGTGTCGGGCGGCTACGGCACCGAACGCCAGTACGGGCGAGTGCTGCGGCTGGCCGAGATGCACTTCATCAGCGGCAATCCCTGGGCGGGAGCCCGGGGGCCGGTGCGCATCACGTTCAAGAACCGCCACTCACCGGTGCTGATGCCGGCGCAGTTCACCCATGTGGACGGCGACGAGTGGGTGGTGGAGAGCGACCGCGACGTGCAGGGCATCGCGCCCGGGCAGTATGCGGTGATTTACGACGAGCATGGACACCTGTGCTATGGCAGCGGAGTGATTGTGGGCGACCACTGAGCCAGCCGCCCGATATATGTAATCAACCAACCGACAACTTATTGTGAAGTGCTGATATGATGAAAGATAGAGTGGAACTCGAAGTGCTTGGCGTGACGCGCAAGGCCTATGAGCACAATGCCTTCGCGCTGCTGCTCAAGGAGAAGACCGGCGAGCGCATCCTGCCGCTGGTGGTGGGCATGGCCGAGGCGCAGGCCATAGCCGTGAGGCTGGAGGGCGTGATGCTGCCCCGGCCGGGGACCCACGACCTGTTCACAAGCCTGTTTCACGCATTCGGCATCATGCCCGAGTGTGTGGAAATCTACGACTTTGCCGACGGCGTGTTCTATGCGCACCTGCATCTGCAGAGCCGCGAGACGGAGCTCGACATGGAGTGCCGTCCGAGCGACGGCGTGGCCATCGCGCTGCGGGCCGGAGCCGCCATCTACACCTCGGCCGACATCATGGCGCGCGCGGGATATGTGCCCAGCGAGACCGGCGAGCCGGTGCGCAGCGAGCAGCCAACGTCGCTCGACGACATGCCCGTCGACCGCCTGAAGGCGCTGCTCGACAAGGCTGTGGAGGGCGAAGAATACGAGGTCGCGGCCAAGATTCAAAAAATAATCGCCTCAAAAATGGCATAGTAACGAGAAAATTGCTAACTTTGTCGCGAAATTGCGATTATTGTATGCAAAACGTGAATAAAAATAAATTCGAGTGATATGAACAGCTTGAAAATTCGCTTGATAGTGATGAACTTCCTGGAGTTTGCCGTGTGGGGAGCCTACTTGACCTGCATGGGCAATTATCTGGGAAAAGCGGGCATGGGCGGCGAGATTTCGTGGTTCTATGCCATACAGGGCATCGTGTCGATATTCATGCCCACCATCATGGGCATCGTGGCCGACAAGTGGGTGCAGCCGCAGCGCTTGCTGGGCATCTGCCATTTGCTGGCCGGAGTGGCGATGATTTCGCTGTTCGCCATGGGGCATAACGCCGAGGCGGCAGGCCTGCTGCCCGACAAGGTGGCCTTCATGACGCTCTACACGCTGAGCGTGGCCTTCTACATGCCCACGCTGGCGTTGAGCAACACCGTGGCGTTCACCATCCTCAAGGATCACGGCATGGACACGGTGAAGGACTTCCCGCCCATCCGCGTGTTCGGCACGGTGGGCTTCATCGCCACGATGTGGTTTGTGAACTGCGCCACCATCGACGGCGGCTCGTTCTCGTTCACCCTGGCCGAGAATGCCAATAAATTCCAGTATACCCACATGCAGTTTTTGGTGTCGGGCCTGCTGAGCGTGGTGCTGTTCTGCTACTGCTTCACTCTGCCGCAGTGCAAGCTCACGCCCAAGCCCGCGCAGTCGCTGGCCTCGACGTTCGGCCTCGACGCCTTCAAGCTCTTCAAGACCAAGAAGATGGCTCTGTTCTTCATCTTCTCGGCCCTGCTGGGCATGTCGCTGCAGGTGACCAACGGCTATGCCACGCCGTTCCTGACGAGCTTCAAGGGCAGCCCCGACGCGGCGATGGCCAACTCGTTTGGCGCCAACAACGCCACGATGCTCATCTCGCTCTCGCAGATTGCCGAGGCGCTGTGCATCCTGCTCATCCCCTTCTTCCTGAAGCGCTACGGCATCAAGGTGGTGATGCTCATCGCCATGTTTGCCTGGGTGTTCCGCTTTGGCTTCTTCGGCTTGGGCAATCCGGCCATGCCGGGCGTGATACTGTTCATCCTGTCGTGTGTGGTGTATGGCGTGGCCTTCGACTTCTTCAATGTGTCGGGCGGCCTGTTTGTCGACAAGGAGTGCGACCCCGACATCAAGGCGTCGGCCCAGGGCTTGTTCATGCTCATGACCAACGGCCTTGGCGCCACGATAGGTACACTGGCCGCTGGCGAGGTGATCAAGCACTTCTGCCAGTGGAACGACGCCGGCTACCTGATGGGCGACTGGCAGTCGGCATGGTTCATCTTCGCCGGCTTCGCGCTGGCGGTGGCCGTGGCGTTCATGTTCCTGTTCCAGTACAAGCACGAACCCGAGAAAGCATAACCGCATGGCCATGAACCGCTTCTACTGCCCCGACATCAGCACCACGCTGGCGCTCTCCGAAGAGGAGTCGCGTCACTGCGTGCGCGTGCTCCGCATGAGCGAGGGCGATGTGGTGGAGGTGGTCGACGGCCGTGGCGGCGTGTATGAGTGCCGCATCGTGCTGGCGCATGCCAAGCGTTGCGGCGTGGAGATAGTGAATAAGCGCGTCGAGCAGCCCGGTTGGGGACACCAACTGGTGCTGGCCGTGGCTCCCACCAAGCACCTCGACCGCATGGAGTGGATGGTGGAGAAGTGCGTGGAGATGGGCGTGGACCGCATCGTGCCGCTGCGCTGCCGCAACAGCGAGCGCACCGAGCTCAAGAGCGAGCGCCTGCGCAAGATAGCTGTGGCGGCGATGAAGCAGTCGCTCAAAGCCACGCTGCCCCAGGTGGCGGAGCTGACACCGCTGTCAGCCCTGCTGGCCGAGCCGTGGAGCGGCGAGCGCTACATAGCCTACTGCGATGCCGAGCTGCCCCGCGAACGGCGGCAGCGGCTCGCGCGAAGTTATACCGGCGGGCGCGATGTGATGGTGCTCATCGGCCCCGAGGGCGACTTCAGCCCCGACGAGGTGGAGGCTGCCATCGGTGTCGGCTGCGTGCCGGTGTCGCTGGGCGAGAGCCGGTTGCGCACCGAGACGGCCGCCACGGTGGCCTGCGCCACGATTCATGTGGTGGACGAGATTAACGAAAAAGAGCAATGAACCTGATAGAACGACTCACCAAAGCCCCTGGCGGGCAATTCTTTCTGCTGGCCGGCCCCTGCGTGATCGAGGGCGAGGAGATGGCACTGCACATTGCCGAGCGCGTGTGCGGTGTCGCACAGCGTTTAGGCATACCCTACGTGTTCAAGGGCAGTTACCGCAAGGCCAACCGCTCGCGGCTTGACTCGTTCACAGGCATCGGCGACACGAAAGCCCTGGGCATTCTGCGCAAAGTGGGCCAGACATTCGGCGTGCCTGTGGTGACCGATATCCACACGCCCCAAGAGGCGGCCCTGGCAGCCGAATATGTGGACATGCTCCAGATTCCGGCCTTCCTGTGCCGGCAGACCGACCTGCTGGTAGCCGCAGCGCGCACCGGCCGCATGGTCAACATCAAGAAAGGGCAGTTCCTCTCGCCCGAGGCCATGCAGCACGCCGTGCAAAAGGTGATTGACGCCGGCGGCAGCCAGGTGGCCGTCACCGAGCGTGGCACCACCTTCGGCTATCAAGACCTGGTGGTGGACTACCGCGGCATACAGGTGATGAAGCGCTTTGCCCCGGTGATCATGGACATCACCCACTCGCTCCAGCAGCCCAACCAGACGGCCGGAGTGACGGGCGGCAAGCCCGAGTTCATCGAGCTCATCGCCCGCGCCGCCATCGCAGCGGGCGCCGACGGCATCTTCATGGAGACCCACCCCTTCCCCGCACAGGCCAAAAGCGACGGGGCCAACATGCTCCGGCTCGACCTGGTGGAAGGCCTGCTCGAACGACTGAGCGAACTGAAAACGACAATTAATAAAATAGACAAGATATGAAGAAAATCTACATCATCAAGTGCGTGGCCATGCTGCTGCTTCTGCTTGCCCCTCAAGTGCTGAGCGCGCAGATGACCGACGAAGACATGCGTCTGCGGCAGCGCATCAACGAGGCCGTGATGGGTGTCTACAACAATGCCTTGGACAAAGACCCGAGCGACTACAACACACGCTTCGCCCGGGCCAACCAGCTGTACTTCAACGGCGAGTACGACAAGGCCATCGACGACGCCAAGCTCGTGATTGCAGCCATTCCCAACAAGGAGAAGGAGCTGCGCTTCGACAGCTACTTGCTCCTTGCCCAGCTCTACGACGTGAAGGGCGACTACCAGCAGGAAATCAACAGCCTGCAAGAGGCGGCGAAAATCAACCCCAACTCGCTGGCCCTCACCGACCTGATGGCGAAGGTGAGCTACAAGGTGGGCGACCTGGAGTCGGCCGAGCAGAACTTCCAGGTCATCTTGCGCGACTCGCCCATGAACTACGACGCACTCTACGGCATGGCCAAGGTGGAGGTGAAGAGGGGTAACTTCGAGAAGGCCGCCAACTATGTCGACCGCGCCGTTCAGCTGTTCACCGCCGAGCCGCAGGTCTACATCAACCGCGCCGACGTGCTGAACATGATGCAGCAATACGAGCCCGCCGCCCAGGACCTGATTTCGGCCCTGAGCGTGGGCAGCGACAGCGGCAAGGCGTTCAACGCGCTGTTTGCCATGAGCGACACGCAGTACGACGCCGTGATGACCGCCCTGGCCAACAGCTACGACAAGGCCCCGCGCGTGGGCATGTTCTACTATGTGCGCGCCATGATTGCCATGCGCCACTATCACTACGGGCAGGCGTTGCGCGACTTGAAGGCCATCATCGTGAACAACCTCTACGATTACCACAGCATCTACTACTATGCCGCCAAATGCCAAGCCGAGCTCTGCCAGTGGGACGACGCGCTCAACAACGTGAACAAGGCCATCGCGATGAGTCCCGCCGAGATGGACTACTATGTGACCAAGGCCGTGGCCGTCAGGCACCGCGGCATGGGCAACAACATCGACGCCGCCCTGGCCGTGCTCGACGAGGCCCTGGGCGTGGACCCCAACTCGGCTGCCGTGCTGCTCGCCAAGTCGCGACTGCTGCTCGAAAAGCGCCGCGACACCGAGGCACTCGAGTGTGTGAGCACCGTGCTCGCCACCTACCCGAAGGACGCCGAGGCGCTCCTGCTGCGTGGCTGGATCAACAAGTACCGGCTCAACAACCCCGAAGGGGCCAGGACCGACTTCGACCAAGTGGCCGTGCTTGGCGAGGCACTGAATAATTGCGCCGGCTTCGCGCTGCACGAGCTCGGCCGCGACGACGAGGCCCGCGAGTGGGCCAAGAAGGTGATTGCCGACGGCATACTGCCCGGTGGCGAGACCTACTTCTACGCCTCGGCGCTGATGAGCTGCATAGGCGACTACGACAAGGGCGACAAGACGGCCGCTCTCGATTACCTGCGCAGCGCACTGGCCAACGGCTATGGCAGCCTCTATGAGATGAAGGTGAACGAGAACCCCTACATCAACCTCAAACTCGTGCGCCGCTATCCGGAGTTTGCCACCATCCTCGAGCAGAATCAAGAGAACTTCCAGGAGCGCCGCTGACGCGACCGCACCACAGAACAAAGCAACGGTAATGAACCACAAGGCAATGCGCAGTGCGACTGCGACCAGCACGATGGTCGGGTGGCTGCGCATTGCGGCATTTTCGCCGTCGATGTTCCGGAAGCCCGCCGCGCGCTGGGCCGTCGCCGTAGTGCTGCTGCTGGCCGCCGCGGCATGCAGCAGCACGCGCCACGTGCCAGCCGGCAAACTGCTGCTCGACCGCGTGCGCATCAACGTGACCGACTCGGCACGAAGCATCCCCACCGCCGACCTGATGAACTATCTGCGCCAGACCGAGAACCACAAGGTGCTTGGCGGCCTGAAGCTGCAGCTGGCGCTCTACAACATGAGTGGCCGCGACTCCACGAAGTGGCTCAACCGGTGGATACGCCGCATAGGCACCCCGCCGGTGATCTACGACTCGGCGCTCACCGAGTCGAGCACCCATCAGCTGCACGCCGCCCTGCGCAACCGTGGCTACATGAACAACACGATCACCTACCGTGTGCAGCGCGACACCGCCCACCGCAACGCCCCCGCCGACTACGA